>JAKORR010000893.1 GCA_029777735.1 Armatimonadota bacterium
CACGAAAGTTTGGCCACGACATCGATCTACGTGCGCGCGGAGAAGGCGCGCAGGCACCGGGCTATGCAGGAAGCTTTTGCCACCAAGTCCGGCTGACCGTGCGCGCAGCGACATTGTCTGCAGGCCTGCTGTCGTTCTGCGCGACTCACGCTGGGCGCGAAGCCAAGTGCTCAATTTAGAAGGACTCGCCCGCGGATTTGCACCAGCCGTCGCCCACTTCGCCGGCTGAGGGGTGGGAGGCAATCCCCCTCACCGGCGTGGTTGCGGATTCCAATGTTGTTGAATCCTTGCCACCACCTGAGATCTGAGGCCCGTTCACTTGCACGTGAGGTCGACGGCGTATCTTGATAGGAGCTGCGAGACTAGGAGTTGTGACATCGGCCCGCAACCAGGCATGTTGAAGTGTCGCCCACTCTCGGCCTGCCTCCTGCCGTCGACTTGGGCGCATGACTGGCTCTGCACGATCCCCGTGAGTTTGGCCCCCACGCCCCTGAAAGTGGGTCAGCTCCCTCCGACTCACGCTCGTTTCCCTGGGAGCCAAGCCGGACCTCTGGGCCCCTCCGCCCCTGAGGGGTGGGAGTTCAACTCCCTGCCCCGCTGGCTTGCGGGTTCCAATGTGGCTGAAGGCTGGCAGCCGTCGTTGACGATGGGGGAGTTCAAAGGCGCCGGACTTTGATGTCCGCGATTTGTCTGCGCCCTGACCAAATCAAGCGTCGCCGCCCTTCGCTCGCCTGCCTCGACATGGCTGCAAAGGCAAGAAGCGTGAGTCTGGTCGCTCGGCAGGGCGATGTGGGTCCACATAACGCGACTCACGCTTTGCTTCCCAGCTAGGTGAGCATATATTCGACGCCCTTTTGCCCTGCGGGGGTGGGGGGTCAGCACCCTGGCCTGGTCGCTTGCGGATTCCAATGTTGGCACCTAGGCCAGCCAAATGGGCAGGCCACATCGGCAAACCCTTCCACGGCACCCGGTCGGAACGACGGCAGCAACCCTATAGATCAGCCCGTTCTACCGTAGAGC
>JAKORR010000894.1 GCA_029777735.1 Armatimonadota bacterium
GACCAGACGCGGATTCCGCGGATTCATGGTGTTCTACCTCATCGCGCTCCGCAGAGCCGTCAGCAGTGCCTCAGGGGGAACGTCCGTCGTCAGCATTGATTTTCCTAGATCAGTCACAATGGGCAAGGTCAATCGTCCTGCTGTGAGTTTCTTGTCTACAGATAACGCAGACGCCGCCAAGTCGCCGTCCAACCCCGCTGCCTTAGTCGGCAGCCCTATTTTCTCCAGCAGGTCACTCACCCTGCCCAGGACATCCTCGGCAGTCAGGCCCAGATTCGTCGTCAGAGCTACTTCGGCGACCATGCCGATGGCTACGGCCTGCCCATGCGAGAGGGCCCAATCCTGAGCCGCTCGCTCGAGGGCGTGACCGACAGTATGACCAAGGTTCAGCAGCGCCCGCAAGTAGACTTCGTGCGGGTCCTGCTGCACAACCTGGGCCTTGATCTGGACGTTCCTGGCGATGAAGTAACGAACAGCCCAGGGCTCCAGCGCTAAGACCCGCTTCCAGTGCCCCTCAAGCCATTCGAAAAACGCCCGGTCAAAGAGCAAGGCATGCTTGATGCCTTCGACGAGCCCATCGAGGAACTGGGTCCGGGGCAAGGTCCCCAGAGTGTCCAGTACAGCGAGCACCGCAACCGGCTGGTAGAAGGTGCCCATCAGATTCTTGCCCCGCGCCAGGTTCACGGCGACCTTGCCGCCGATGCTGCTGTCAATCTGGGCGAGTACAGTGGTCGGGACCTGGACCAGGCGTACGCCACGCAGAAAGGTTGCCGCCGCAAGGCCACCGAGATCACCGACCATGCCTCCTCCTACAGCTATGACTACTGACGCTCGGTCGAGGCCAAGGGCCAGAAACTGCTCGTACAGCTGCTCAACCTGTCTCAGGGACTTACTGGCCTCGCTGTCGGGTACCACCACAACCTCCGCTTCCCAACCGCCCTCGGCCAGGTAGGTCCGCAGGCGCTCAGCGTGCGCCTGGCAGGGCCCTTCAGCCGTGACCAAGGCCGCGCGCGCCGGAGGAACGCCCAGGTCCGCCAGAAGCCGTGGCGATTGCTCGGAGAGGTTGTAGCTGACGAGAACCGTGTAGGGCATTCCCGGTACGGCGACCCGCAGAGGAAGCACCGCGTCCGTGAAGATACAA
>JAKORR010000895.1 GCA_029777735.1 Armatimonadota bacterium
CTAGTATCAAGATACTCGCGGGCGCGGAAACGGCCCGTAGAGCGCCAATCTGTGGCCGTAAAGCGCGTCCGGTGCTCGTCGAGAATCTCAAGCGTAGAAGCACCCTGCACGTATTGCACACTAACCGCCATATCGCTATAATATGCACGTCACTACTGACTGAGGAGATGACGGCCATGACGATGCTAACTGTGCGTGAGGTAGCGGAGAGGCTACTGGTAAGCCCGGACACCGTGCGGCGTCTCCTTCGTTCAGGAGAACCCGAGGCCGTCAAGGTGGGGCGCCAGTGGCGGATCCCTGTTGATGCCCTAGAGGCTTATCTCGAGCGCCGCTGCAACGTTCCGCGGCGTCCGAGCGGGACTGATAGCCGCTAAGAATCTACATTCTAATAAGGTATCCGAGCAGGGAGAGGGATGATGAGCGACCTAGTGAGAGTGCCAAGCGGTGAGCTGGCGACGGTAGAGAGCACGCCGGGGGACCGTAACCCCTGTGCCGTCTACCTGGCCGGCCTGGCACCCTCCGGCCGGGCGGCCATGCTTAGCAAGCTCCGGAGAGTGGCGGCACTCCTTGGGGGAGAGGATCCGCTTTCGCTACCCTGGCAGCAGCTCCGCTATCAGCACGTCGCTGCCATCCGGGCCCGACTGATAGAGGACGGACTAGCACCGAGCACGGTGAACGCGACCCTATGCGCCGTGCGGGGCATCGCTCGGGCGGCGTTCAACCTCGAGCTTATGGGAGCAGAGGACTATCAGCGGATCCGGCAAGTGAAGGGTGTTCGCGGGGAGAGGCTCCCCGCCGGGCGGGCCCTGAGTGCGGGGGAGCTGGCGGGCCTACTGGGGGCTTGCGCGAACGATCCAACCCACGCCGGGGCGCGGGATGCGGCTATCATCGCCCTGCTCTACGGGGCAGGCTTGCGCCGAACCGAGGTGGCGGGACTCGACCGCGAACACTACACGTCCGAGACTGGCGAGCTTCGCGTGACGGGCAAGGGCTCTAAGGAGCGGATGCTGTACATCACCAACGGCGCCGCGGAAGCCCTGGCCGATTGGGTGGCCATTCGGGGAGAGGATCCGGGGCCCCTGTTCTGCCCGGTGAACAAGGGCGGGCGCATCTTGCGACGGCGCATGAGCGGGCAGGCCATCTATGACATGCTCCGCAAGCGGGCAGCCGAGGCCGGGGTACGCGACTTCTCTCCCCATGACATGCGCCGGACCTTCATAAGCGACCTCCTGGACGCCGGGGCCGATATCAGCACCGTGCAACGGCTAGCTGGTCACGCCTCGGTCACGACAACACAGCGATACGATCGGCGGGGAGAGGAAGCCAAGCGGCGCGCCGTGGGCCTGCTACATGTGCCCTATCGCAGCCGGCGAGTGGCTGCCTGAGGGCCTACAACGGCCCTCAAAGTCATATTCCTCATAGGAGGTGGAACGACAGGATGGGCCCATAAGGTCACATTGCTGCTAGAGAGGACAACCCTGCAGGACCTGCAGCCGTGAATAACCCGGAGGTGACGGATGATTGAACGGCCTGAGGAAAGCCAAACGCCCGCGAGTGCCAGGAACACCGCAGGCGATGCGGCAAGCATGAGTGGACGTATCGCAATCTGCTATACC
>JAKORR010000896.1 GCA_029777735.1 Armatimonadota bacterium
AGGGATTGCCCCCAGGAGGCCGGCGAATGAAATACTGAATCCCTGTCGCTCCGTGCACGATGGAGAGATACGTCATGCAGCGCTCTTCCTCGGGTGTGGGCTCGCGCCCCCACCACTCGCCGCCACCAAAGGCCTGCGGCACACACCACACCGGCACTTCGTCGAAGCTCTCCCGCCGTACAAGGTCAATTGTCTCCGCCACACGCGTCACCGGAGCGGACGGAATAGGGTAGGGGTCTACCATCATGATGTCTAGCGCGGGCACAAACAGGTCCGCCTTCTCAGGCACGCAGAAGACCATGGTGGTGGGATGATATGGGTCCCATTGCTTCAGCTTAGGATAGCGCTTGATAAAGCGCTCGGGCGGCAGGTTCCTCCCGCAAGGCTCGTCCGACAAGTACCAGCACAGCAGCGAGGGCGCCTCCCTCACCGCCTTCATCTCCGCCTCTAGTCCTGCCTCATTCTCCGGCGTCGGCTCCTCGTCGCAGTAGTGGCAGACGTCATAATGATTCTTCATGCCAACGGCGTCGCACCGGTCCATGAACTTAGGCACCAAAGGCATCAGTTCCGGCATCTCCGCCGTACCCGGGTGGTAGACACAGATCAGATTGAACTTGTCCGCTGCTTCCGTCTCGGGCAGCAGATCGGCCATGGGCGTGTCATAGAACCGTCCACTGTGAGTGTAGAACCCGAAGGGGAAGAAGGGCTTCCCGTCCACTAGGAGGCCCCGCGTGCGGTTGTCTATCTTTACCTCGTGGGCAGCTGGTGGGGCCTTGACGAAGCGCGCCAGGGCCCGCGCTACCACGTCCTCGCCTCGCCGGAGCTCCACGGCCACGTTGTGCAGCCCCTCCGGGACCGCCGCCAGCGAGAAAGGCACCACCGTCTCGCCCTTCTGCACCGGCACAGGTGCCTCCGACAGGCCTGCCCCACGCACCACGGCGACCAGACCCTCCACTGGCGCCTTGTCCCCCAGCCGCAGGATCAGCTCTCCCTGCGTCTCGCTCGTGTAGAGAGATAGGCCCGCCACGGCCGTGAAGATCCGCTCGACCGTTATGTCTAGCGCCGGTAGCGCCAGCAGCTCCTTGTCCCCATCCCCGAC
>JAKORR010000897.1 GCA_029777735.1 Armatimonadota bacterium
CGCTGAAGTGGCATAGCGTTCGCTCGCACGTCTTCTGCTACGCTTATCCCCAGGTGGGCAACGAGGAGCCGGAGACCTACCGACGCAACTTCGGCCTCGTCCTCGGGAAGGCTGGCTTCGACGGCGCCATGGATTACGCCTACCAGCACGCCTTTGGGCACGTCTGGAACGACTTTGACGATCAGACCTACCGCGACCACAACTTCACCTACCCAACGGTGAATGGCGTGGTGGGCACCCTCCAGTGGGAGGGGTTCCGCGAGGCGGTGGATGATGTGCGCTACGTGACGACGCTGGAGCGCGCCATCGCGCGGGCGCCAGCCGCGCGGCAGGCCGAGGCGCAGGAGGCGCGCCGCTGGCTGGATGCCCTGGATCCGGAGACCGCCGACCTCGACCAGACGCGCGCGGCGATGGTGGAGTGGATCACGCGGCTGCAGGCGCCCCGGGCGCGGTAGCACGGTAACAACAAAGGCCCCGGCGGCTGCCGCCGGGGCCTTTGTTGCTTGTGGAGCATTCCTCGTGGTCAGCGCGGCTCCGAGCGATGTAACGCGGCGCCGTAAGGCGAATACCCAGGGTTTCCCGTGGCCGCGCGCCGGCCCGGCGTGGATCCAAGGGGCGAAGGTTGGGCGAAGGTTCTGTCATCTCGAAGCGGTGTTCCAGAAGGGGGCAGACCATGCGACACACGAGGCGAGTGCGGTTGCGCAAGGTTCAGATCGGCCTGCTGGTGGCAGCCATTTCCGCTCCCGTCACGGGGATCTGCTGCCTCGCACTCCTGCTTACCACTGCGGGTGTGGCAAAGGCGGCGCCAGCACAGGACTCGTTCCAGGAGCAGTTCATCGGTGAGTGGAAGGCCCTAGCCCGGGAGAACCGCCTGGAACTCATTGCCGTGTTGCCGAACTACCCTCCTCTCGATCTTCCCCCGACGCTGGCCACCCAAGGAGGCGCCTGGACGGACAGGGCGGATTACCTGGCGATCAAGTGGAGAGTGAGTTGGCGTGTTTCTCACGGGCATCTGCTATTAGGTCCTCAGTACAGCGATTCCCATAAGTTGACCCCGCATCCCAGAGCGGCGTTCCCGCGCCACAGGGGAGCGGACTGTCATCCCTCCCTCTGCACGAACTGGAGAAGCGCGCGTTGGCCTTCTTTGAGAGCCTGACACCCGAGCAGCGCGCAGCCATCGCCAGGGATGGTTCGCTACCGCTGGCGGCCTTGTCCGCAACCCAGTTTGAGCAGATGAAACACGCCATCCCTGGCCCGCTATCGCCGCGCGCGAAAACTATGGGGCCGGAGACGCCTGGCTACGTTCGCTTCCTCTTCGTGCCTTCACTCTTTCTGTTCTCAAATGGAACAGTATTCGGCGTCGCCTTCGGCCAGAGAACGAGTAGGGGAAACGTAGGGTACAGCCCCGCAGATGCCCAACCGGCACCACGTCCCCAGGCCGGTGATCCGCGTGGGGCGCCCATAGAGATCGCCCAACCACAAATGCCAATGGCCAAGTTCATC
>JAKORR010000898.1 GCA_029777735.1 Armatimonadota bacterium
AGCGCACATCTTCGCTGCCGATAGTCAGGGCTTCCACCAAGGGCGGAACTGCCACAGTGCTACGGATTTTGCCCAACGCGGAGGCTGCCGCCCGCGCCAGTTCGGCGTTGTCCGAGCGCAGCACCTGTACCAGGGGCATGATGGCCTTGCGGCTACGAAGGCTGCCCAGCGCTGCCACGACAGCGCGCTGCACATCTAGGTTAGGGTCGTTAAGCCGTGCGATGAGCTGCTGGGCGACCG
The DNA here is from genome assembly GCA_029777735.1 of Armatimonadota bacterium. Lineage (GTDB taxonomy): Bacteria > Armatimonadota > Zipacnadia > Zipacnadales > FEN-943 > JAKORR01. The sequence goes on from JAKORR010000898.1 coordinate 241, forward strand.
ACTCGTCGCCGATGTTGCCCAAAGCCTCTGCTGCCCAACGGCGCGCAGCCTGCTCTGGTCCCATCAGCGCATCAAGCAGAAAGGGCACCGCGGCTTCGCCAGCAGTTGCCAGGGCCTTGGCCGCCGCCTCCTGTGCGTTCTTACTGGAATCGCTCAGGGTGGCGATGAGAGCCTTGATGGTTGGAGCACCGTTGACTCCGATCCGTTCGAGGCACACTGCTGCCGCCGTTCTGACAGCATAGTCCTCGTGTTCGAGGGCTTTCACCAGGGCCGGGATGGCCGCTTCTCCTGTCTCCACTATCTCGTCGATCAGAGCGTCGCGCGAAACGACGTTCTTCGAGCCAAGACGCTTCACTAATTCTGCAGCTTTGCGCTTCGCGCTGGCCATGCCCTCACACTTTCCTTGAGATTTCATCTCGGAACAAGGACCGCAGCGTGGTAGCGCCGCATCCACGTCATACTTACCCCTAACTCAGGCCCAGAGTGCGCAAGATGAGCCTCAGGTGCCAACAGGGGATGTAATTTCACCGCCAGTTCTGTCTAGGCACACTGGCGTGATAGTACGAGAGAGGAGTTTCGAAAGACACACGGCTCTGCAAGGACTCACGCCCCGGACAGAGCTCGCGAGCCCGGCAGGTCAAGGCCCAGCCGCCGGGGCGGGAGCCAGTGGCTCACCGACTGGGGCAGCACTAGTCTCTGCCCCTCCGCCTGGAGCAGACTCCGCTGCTCCTGGAGTCGGCGCAGTAGCGCCCGACTCTGTCGCGGACTGTTGACCCTCGCCCGTCTTGGCAGCGGCGGCGGACTTCACTTGCGGAAATTCTGTCGCTAACCCTAAGAGCTCCTGCACGGCGAAGGCCTTCATCTCTTCCTGCTTCTGGCGAATCGCGGTTCGGACTTGAGCCAGGGCTCCCTTTTTGTCCACAGCATCACTGGCGTCTTCCGCATCCTGGCTGGAAGCCGCTTCTTGGGCGATAGAGGCCAGGATCTTTTCCTGCGATTCGATGATCAAAAGGGCCGAAGCGATGTCGCCTGCCTGGACAGCCTCTAGGGCTTGGGCTAAGCTATTGCCTACTTGATCTAATTGTGTCGCACGCACGGCCCTGCGCTGCACCTGCTCAGCCTGCTGGCGCTTGAACTCCTCAACTTGTGCCCGATGTATCAGATACGCTGCCACTGCGAGCACAACAACCAATATCACGACCCAGGTCAGCAGCCCACAGCCGCGCCGCTGTTGCACAGCCTGTTGCGGCTGAGAAGCTGCGACGGGAGTTTGGTCTCCGCCTTCTGAGCTTGGCACAACCTCCGACGACTCATCTTGAGGCATGAACTGTCCTCCTTTGGCAGACCGGCAGTGGGGAATTATACCGCCCCTTTGCGGCTCCTGTCAACTCTAGGCCTATCAAAGGGAGTGTTCGGTTCACTCAGGATGAATCTTTGGCCGCGAAGAGGCCATCGCGAGGGCACAGGGCAGGAATCACAGGACAGCCGACGCCCAGCTAGGTTCCGGGGCAGAATCTTGGCCCACTTCCACGGCAAACCGGCCACCTGCACGGGCTCATTCCTGCGCGACAGCGACGGCTACCGGCCGCCCCGGCCATCTGGCCAAGTCTATCCTGCGGGAACTGTACATTCCCCCTATCAAAACTCTCTGAAGCCAGGCCTGGACGCTGTCGCGATAGCGCTCCCAGCCAGCGTAGACGCGTGAGAAAGGC
>JAKORR010000899.1 GCA_029777735.1 Armatimonadota bacterium
AAGCGTGTCACGATGGCCTTGCTGCTGTTCTTGATCTCTGCGGCCCAACTCGCAGCCGCCGAGGAGCTTCTGTTGGATCCCACGGTCGACATGAACTCCTGGCGCGTTTACTTGGGGTGGGAGTTTCCTGGCGCGAGGGGCCGGGCCGAGCCCGCGGTCGACACCGAGCGCGGCCCATGTTTGCAGGCAAACTTCGATTTCTCGGGCGAGAGTCGGTATGCAGGTCTGGCGTGGTCGGGTGAGATCGCCAAGGCGCAAGCCGTGGGCTTCTGGGTGAAGCTCACGGATCGCGACGGCGGCATGGTGCGTCTCCAAGACGCCACGGGACAGGAGCACGCTGGGGGCTATAAGGCCAAGCGGGGCGAGTGGTGCAAGGTGGAGGTGCCGCTGCGGCCGGAAAGCTTTGGCAACCACTGGTCGGGGGCCAACGACGGCGTGCTTCACTTCCCGCTGAGGGTTCTGCTGATTGCGGTGTCGCGTGGGCCCGATCGGGCGGAAATGCGCGTGGCTTGCCCCTATATCGTCACCGACAGGGTGAGGACCGACGATCGCTGGAGGATCTCGATAGCTCCACAACCGCGCGGAGGTTTGGCCTTCCGCGGTGAAAAGGTGACCTACAGCGTCGGGATCTTGAACTGCCTGTCAACGCCAGCCGAGGCGATGGTTGAGGTGGAGACGCAGGAGGCTGACAGTCCTTCTCTCCGAGTAGCGCAGACACGGATGCTGGTAGACGGTTGGCGCCAGGTCTTCCTGCCGTTGGACCTGCCCACTGATTGTCTGGGATATTGGTGCCTGCGTGCGAGGCTTACCGATACGGCCGGGGCCAAGGTCGGGCCGGTTGTGAGCGGGCTGGTTGTCCTGCCAAGGCCGCGACACTACGGCAAGCCCGATCCGGAGTGTTACTTCGGGCTGCAGACGGGTGTGGATGTGGAAGGTGCGGAGCGGCTGGGCGCCAAGGCTCTGCGACTGGCTCCTGGCTGGCGCTGGGTAGAACCGCGCGAGGGGCTGATTCTATGGGAGGAGTACCTTGACAACCAGGTATTTGGAGCGCTGGGCCACCACATGGAGGTGCTCCTCACGCTCCAAGCGATTGCGCCAGGCTGGGCTTCGTGGAAGGTCGAAGGCAAGCCAGGACTGAGTGAGCTGCCAGACCCGAGCAAACTGGGCGCCTTCGGGGAGTTCTGCCGGCAGGTGGCAGAGCGCTACCGTGGGCGGCTTGGGGCTATCGAGATACAAAATGAGCCCGATTTGACTTGCTGGGTTCATCCAGGTCTGTCCTTCGAGGAGGGTGTGGACTATTACGTAAAGCTGTTGCAGGTGGGGTACCAGGGGGTCAAAGCTGGCGATCCGGATTTGTCTGTGGCGGGGATAGACGTCAGCGGTGGTGACTTCGACGGCACGCTGCGCTTCACGTTGGCCGTGCTGGAGCGCGCTGCGGGGTTTCTGGACCTTTACACAGGTCATCCCTATGCATCGCCGCGCTACTTCGGGCAGGGCCTGAAGCCTAAGGGGCCTATAGCCAATCGGATGGCCGAGAAGTGCCGCGCGGCACTAGACCTGTTGGAGCGGCACGGGCTGTCCAGGCGTATGTGGATCGGTGAGCTGGGCTGGGGACTGGACGAGAAGGCCGACCCATTGAGCGTCTACTCATTGGACTTTGCTGCCTGCATCGCCCAGGCGCTCGTCGTCGGCAAGAGTGTGCCAGGCGTGGAGAAGTTCCTGTACTTCACAATGCGCGGCTGCAATGAGCATGGATACGAGTATGGCCTGTTGCGTGGAGAGCCTGCCTACCCGCTGCCGGCGGCCTTGGCCTATTCGACTTGCGCATATCTGCTGCACCATGCCCGGCCGGGTGAGCTGAGCGGTGTGAGCAGCGACGTATGGCGTGCAACTTTTACCGTGCCCGAGCGAGATCAGCTTGTGGTTGTGTGGTGGACTGAAGGAGAAGCAGTGCGGCTGGACCTCCCGGCCGGGGAGCCGTCGGGTACGTGGCTGGACAGCTTTTGCCGGGTCCTGCGGCCGAAGGGTGAGGGCCTGAAGATCAGCCGGCTGCCGGTGTACTGGGTACTGCCGCTGTCCAAGGTGGGGCCGGGACCGGCCTTCCTCAAGGGCATCGAGATACGGCCGGCGCAGCCGGTGCGCGTAGACAAGGTGTTTCTGGCCACCACAGACCGGTTGGCGGTGCAGGTGTCCAATCCAACCAATAAGGTCCAGGCTGTGACTGTGGAGGCTCAGGGAAGAAAACAGACCTTTGACATGCCCGCTGGAGCAAACAGGGTGCGCCTCGATATGGCTCTGGTCTCGCCCTTGCCCATCGGGCGGGACGTCGAGGTGCCTGTGACCATGTCCTGTGGCGACTTCCGGGAGGAGGTTGTGCTGAGAACTCACCTACAGAGCTTGGAGCCGCCTCCGAACGGCTTTCAGGCCGATGCGGAGCTGGACGAATGGAAGAATCGCAGGTCCCTGAGACTGGCAGAGCGCAGTCAGATACTGCCTCCTGATCCTACGGTGGGCTGGGACGGACCAGCGGACTTGAGCGTGGACGCCTACCTCGCTGCGGATGGGAAAGCACTATACTTCGCCGCCGCCGTTACGGACGACAAGCATGCTGCACCTGCCGTTGGTCCAGACGACTTCTGGAAATCAGACAGCCTGCAGATTGCCCTGGACCCGGAAAACGACTCGGGAGCGGAGGGCTTCGACAGCAACGACCGGGAGGTGGGGCTTGTTCTCGGCGGCAAGGAAGCAAGGGCCTTCATCAGCTATCCTGAGCCGCGCCGGCGCTTGGAGGTGCCGGTGGCGGCCAGACGCGAAGAGGGCTGGACGGTGTACGAGGCAGCCTTCGCTTGGGCGGCCCTTGGCCTCAAGTCCCCTCAGCCAGGACAGATCATGGCCCTGAACTTCATCGCGAACGAGAACGACGGGGAGGGACGAGTGTATTGGATTGGCCTGACGCCAGGTATCGGCGAAGCGAAGGTTCCGGCTGTGTACCAGCAGTTCCGGCTGGGTTGGTGATACCCGCACAGGGTCCCCAAGGGCACGGGCGCGAGCTCCTCCGGCCGTGAAGGCGCCGGCTTGTGGAGCGGTGTCTCAGTGATTACACTGGGGTCCAGTCAGCGAAGTAGGCTGATCCTGGCCCGGCGGAACAATCTCAGGCGGAACTCAATCGGGGGTCTTATCCTTGGCTGTAGCACCCACACAGATCGCTCCGCAGGCCGGACCTGACGAGACGGCCGTCGTCGAGGGTCTCACCCTCCGTGCGGCGGTCTGGTCTCTCGTATTCCTGGCCGTGGCCTGTATCTGGATTCAGCATGCCGGACTGATCTCGCACGGCACTCAGATAGGGGAGAGCGTACCTGTCATACCGGCGGTTGGCGCTGTCATTGTACTCACGCTGCTTGCGCCCCTGCTGCGCCGCCTACCGCGCCCCTTCCACATGTCGCAGCAGCAGGTGATGTTGGTCTATATCTTCCTGTGCGTCGCGGTGACGATGCCCTCGGTAGGCGTCGTCCGGATGCTCTTCCCCAACACGACCGCGCTGTTCTACTTTGCCTCGCCCGAGAACGATTTCGCCCGCTTCCAGCAATACGTACCAAGCTGGCTTGTCCCACACGACCCGGAAGTCATCCGCCAGATGTATGAAGGCTCACCGACGGAGACGGTTCCCTTGCGGCCCTGGCTAGTGCCGCTTGCCTCCTGGACCTTCTTCTACACGGTTTGCTTCATCACCATGCTGTGCGTCATCTGTCTCTTCAGACGCCAGTGGGTGGAGAAGGAGAGGCTAACCTTCCCGATAGTCCACATGATGCTGGACCTGTCGGACCAGACAGGGCGGCGGCTCGTGGGCGGGTTCTTCCGCAACCCGCTGATGTGGACGGGCTTCGTGCTGGTCACGATCTACAACGTGTTGAACATCCTCAACGCGTGGAATCCGGCGGTGCCGTGCATAGGTCGCGCATACGACTTGGGCCAGTTGTTCACTGAGCGCCCTTGGTCCGCGATTCGCCCGCTCAGCCTTGCCTGGCGCCCGGAGAACTTCGGTCTGGGCTATCTCGTATCTACTGAGATCACCTTCTCGGTGTGGTTTTTCTACTTGCTGCTGCGCGTAAGCAACGTTGTGGCCGTGATGCTGGGCTACGAGATCGCAGGCTTCCCCTTCGACCAGGAGCAAGCGTCGGGGGCCTACCTGGCCATGTCGGTGTTTCTCATTTACGTGGCTCGCCAGCACCTGATAGCAGCCTTCAGCCAAGCTCTGGGCCTGCGGCGAGACCTGGATGAGAGGGACGAGCCCTTGCCCTACCGCTGGGCCGTGTTGGGGGCGATCATTGGATTCGCCACCATGGTGGGCTTTGCTGTAAAGGCTGGGATGTGGGGGTGGACGGCTACGGTGTATCTGGGGCTGTTCCTGCTGTTCGCGCTGGTCTACGCGCGTGCGCGGGCCGAGGCCGGAGCGGCGATGGTCTGGCTGTTCCCCTTCTATCAGCACAAGCGGATGATGCTCAACGTGCTGGGTTCGGCGCCCTTCGTGCGCGGGGAGAACTACAGCAATCTGACTATCTTCTCCGTGCTCATGTTTCTCTCACGAGGGTTTTACCAGTCCACGATGGCTTACCAGCTAGAGAGCGCCAAGATAGCGTCTGAGATTGGCATCAAGCCACGGCACTTACCACCGTGGCTGGTGGTCGCTGTGGTGTTGGGCCTCGTCGGCGCGTACTGGGTCCACCTGACGGCGTACTACACGCATGGCGCCAACATTCTCGAGGGCGGAACCACCGAAGGTGGCTACCGCACAACGTTGGCCCGCACTGAGTTTGAGGAGCTGGCGTCCCTCCTGAAGGCGCCCAAGCCCAGGGACGTGGCCCGGTCGCTGGCGGGTCTGTCAGGTCTTGTCATCACCACTATCTTGGTGACGGTCCGCAGCTACTTTCTGCGCTTTCCCCTCCACCCGCTGGGCTTCGCAATGGTTGCTTCCTACGGCGACCCCCTGTGGGGCCCCTTCCTTCTTGTGTGGATTATCAAGACGATCGTTCTTCGTCTAGGCGGGATGCGCATGTACCGCCAACTCATCCCCTTCTTCCTGGGGATTGTCATTGGGCATTACTTCGTGGCCGGACTAGTGTGGGGCTGGCTGAGCATCTTCAATGAGATGTACCGACGATACTGTGTGCACTTCGGCTAGCGCGGCTGACGGCCGCCGAGGGCTGAACAGGCCGCGCCGGCAACAAGCGCGAGCAACGATCCGTAGCTTGGGCATACATACCCGGCTTGGAGGCTATCGGGCTATGAGATTGGTAAGAGCAGTGGCGGCCTTGGTTCTGGGGGCTCTGGCAGGGACTGGGGCCTTCGCGCAAGGGCCCTTGGGCTTACACGAGCAATTGGCCGCTGCGGTCCACGCCGACCGTGTGCGCGCCCACATTGACTATCTGGCCGGCTTGGGCAGTCGCGTGTCGGGGTATCCGGGCAATGCCCAGGCCGCCGACTATGTTCTTGCACAATTTAAGGCGCTGGGGCTTGAGACCTACGTCCAGGAATTCGACCTGCCTACGCCGCTGGACCGCGGGTGCTGGCTGGAGGTAGAGGGCAAGAGATACCAGATCAACGCGCTGTGGCCCAACCTGGTGCGGACGTCGCAGGTTCCGCGGCAGGGCCTTCAGGGGCCGCTGATCTACGTTGGCAGTGGCCGGCTGTCGGACTTTGACGGTAAGTCTGTCGAGAAGTCACTGGTCCTCATGGACTTCAACACGGGGCAAAACTGGCTCAACGCACCGCTGCTGGACGCCTCGGCCGTGATCTTCCTCCAGCCGCCTGATACCACTCGCGGTGAGGCCGAGATGAAGTTCCTTCGCTGTCCGGTAGACGTGCCGCGTTTCTACCTGGAGGGAGAGGCCGCGGGAGATCTTCTCGCTTACGGGGCCACCACGGACGTGGAGGCCAGGATTGTCACTGACGTGGAGTGGGTCAACCGCACCAACCGTAACATCATCGGCATCCTGCCGGGCCGCGATCCTGAGAAGGCCAAGGAGGCCTTGATCCTCTCGGCCTACTACGACTCGATCTCCGTGGTTCCGCGACGGGCGCCCGGGGCTGAGAACGCCGTGAGCCTGAGCACAATGCTGGAGCTGGCGCGGGCCTTCAGGGACCACCGACCCGCACGCTCGATCATCTTCCTGGCCACCAGCGGGCACTTCCAGGCCCTTGCCGGTGCGCGTGAGTTCGTGCGGCTCTGGGGCCAGGAACCACGCCGCCCTAAGGACCGCGGGAGGCAACTGGTACGTCTCGAACGTAGTGCGGCACGCCTGCGGCAGGACAAGGTGAACATCGACCACGAGCTGGCAGCTCTTGATCGCAAGGAGCGGGAAAGCGAAGCGCGCGGTCTCCCATTGCCCCCGGCCGAACGCGTGATCCACATCGGCCAGCTCGAGCTGACACGTGAGCAGGCATACCTGCGCAAGAACCGCGACGACCGCGACCTCGCACGTCTAGAGGACAAGATCGCGCTGTGGAAGAGGCTGGACCAGTTCGACCGCATCCATCTCTTTGTAGGGCTGGACCTGTCGTCGCACAACGACCAGCTCGGCGTCTTCTCGGTGGGGTGGTACTACAAGCAGGACCATCTGCTACGCTTTTACTCGCCGCTGGGCAAGCAGTTCGCGGCCTATGCAGAGAAGGCTGGCGCGGAGCTGGGGTTTGACTCGGCATACTGCTTCGCCGACGGCATCAACCCGATCAAGGGCCGAGAGTGGTACAGTTTCTTCCCGGGAAAGATCGGATTTGACCACGAGATGCTTATCCGCGGCGGCCGCCCAGGGATAACCCTGGCGACGGTAAACGATGCACGCTCGCTCGTGGATACGCCGTTGGACACGCCGGAGCGGTTGGACTGGCTCAGCCTAACTCCTCAGATGCGACTGGCTTGCTGCCTGCTTTACGACCTGGCTGAGGACGCTGAGCTGCGCGAGCAGGGTCTTAAGCGCATTGAAACACTCAAGAAGATGCACGACCTGATCGACGTGCAGGGGATGGTGTACGAATTTCGTCGGCGTCAGTCCTTCGTGCCCAACACGCCCGTACCAAACGCGCTAGTGTTGGTGCAGGGCACGGCGCGGATGATGATGGGCGTACACACCACTGCGTGTACGATGGCCAACGAGTCTAGCGAGTTCGAGCTGGCGGGGGAGATGGAGAGCCGAATGTCGCTGATCGAGGCTTACGGTTTCGACGAGGCTGGGCGGCTTGTCTATGCACCTGACCGCGGCGCCGATGGGGACAAGAAGTATCCGCGCGATGTCTACGGGCGCGCGGGGCTTAAGCGGCCGGTCATAGTGTTTCCCTGTTCGGCCACCAGCATCTACGACCTGGTAGACGAGCGGTACTTTCAGACGCTACAGCAGCTTTTCGTCTATGACGCGCGCGACTACGCCGAGCCTATCAGCTTCGGCTATTCGTTGTCGCAGGGCGGCGCCACCAGCGAGTTTCCGTCCTACGTAGAGCCCTGTGCTGTCGTCTACTCCATGCCTGAGGTAGACCTGCAAGTGACGATGAGCATGGGCCTGCTTGGGGTGCGCCTTGTGCTTATCAACGCCACCGCACAGCGCCCAACCGGCGAGGGCTTCCCGGCCGACGCAACGCCGGCCATCGCCTTTACTCCCTTGCAGGTGGCCAAGGACATGTGGCTGCTGGACGAGAGCCGCATGGCCAAGCTGCGAGCCAACGGCATTCGCAATCGCCGCCTTGACGATCTGCACGAGACGGCCAAGGAGACGCTGGACACGGCCCTGAAGGCCATCGCGGCGCGCGACTACTCGACGGGCATGGCTGCGGCCCGTCATGCCTGGGGTTACGAGTCGCGGGCCTATCCCGACGTGCAGCGCACTGCCATCGACGTCATCAAGGGTGTACTGTTCTACCTGGCTCTGCTGTTGCCCTTCGCCTACTTCGCCGAGCGGTTGTTCATCCACTCGCGCACTGTCATTGGGCTCATCTGTGGCACAGTGGCCATGTTCCTGCTGGTTTTCCTCTGCCTATATCTGGTTCATCCGGCCTTCGCACTCACCAATGCGCCGCCGATCATCCTACTCAGCTTTATCATCATGGCCTTGGCCGTCCTCGTCATAGCCATTGTGACCATGAAGTTCAACGAAGAGCTGAAGCAGATGAAGCGGGCCCGCAGCGGTGTGCACGAAGCGGATGTGGGGCGGCTGTCGGCGGCTACGGCTGCCTTCAACCTCGGGATCGCCAACATGCGGCGTCGTACGACCCGCACGGCCTTGACGGCCATAACCATCGTCCTTCTGACCTTCACGGTGCTGAGCTTCAGCTCTGTGAAGTCTTACATACGGTACAACGAGATAGTGTTGCCTCACGCACCAGCATATCAGGGTGTGTTGGTGCGCGACCGAGCTTGGCTCTCGCTCGAGGAACCTACGGTCTACATCGTAGAGAACGAGTTTGGGCACGACGCCATCGTGGCGCCCCGGGCATGGTACATCAGCTCCGACCTGCAGAAGGAGCTCATGATCGACGTCGTGCTAGGATCGGACCCCACCAAGCGCTTCACAGTCAACGCTTTGCTGGGCGTTGGTCCCACCGACGGCGAAGTCATGCCGGTGAGCAAGGTACTGGCAGCGGGGCGCTGGATGAAGCCCGGCGACAAGGACGTGGCGCTGCTGCCCGAGAGCGTCGCGACAGCCCTCGGTATCAAGCCCCAGGAGCTGGGCGCAGCGACCGTGAGCGTCTTCGGGACCAGCTACCGCGTCATCGGCATACTGAGCGAGGCCGATATGCGTAACCTGGCCGACCTTGACGGTGAGCCGATGACACCCGTCAACTACACGATGCTGCGCCCCGAGATACTCAAGCAGATCCAGGAGATGGCCCAGCAGCGCCAGCAGCTTGGTGCCAGCTCGGCGCAGGCCATGATGCAGGACTACACGCACTACTCGCCCGACAAGTGCCTGTTGTTGCCCTACGATCGCGTGCTTGAGTTGGGCGGCACGCTGCGGTCAATCGCTGTGCGCTTTCCGGACCAGCAGACAGCGGCCAAAGCAGTCTCGCGCATGATGAAGCGGTTTGCGCTGACGCTCTATGCGGGCCTAGGAGACCGTACCTTCTTGTTCAGCTCCGTGGGGATGACCGCCTTGACGGGACTCGAGAGCTTGATCATTCCCATCGTGATCGCGGCACTAATCGTGCTCAACACGATGCTAGGGGCCGTGCACGAGCGTGTGCGGGAGATCGGCGTTTACAGCTCCTTGGGCCTCGCACCAACGCACATCTCAATGCTGTTTCTCGCCGAAGCGGCGGTGTTCGCCAACCTGGGAGCAATCCTGGGCTATCTGCTTGGCCAAGCGCTGGCGAAGATCCTGACAGTTACCGGTCACCTGAGCGGCCTGGAGCTCAACTACTCTTCCACCTCGGCCGTCGCCGTGACGGCCTTGGTCGTGCTGGTGGTTCTGATCAGCACCCTCTACCCGTCGCGCAAGGCTTCGGAGATTGCATCGCCGGGCATTGAGCGCCGCTGGTCACTGCCGCAGCCCGAGGGTGACCTCATGACCTTCCGTCTGCCCTTCAGCGTGACGGGGCGGGATGCCTGGGGGGTGGCCGAGTTTCTGCGAGAATTCTTCGAGGAGTATGTGGGCTACGCCGGCGGAGAGTTCCTGGCAGACGACGTGCGTCTGGTACCTCTGGAGACAGAGCTGGGCGAGGGCGTCGCGGTGCGGCTACGCATGTGGCTGGCGCCCTATGATCTGGGCGTCAGCCAAGACTTCGAGCTAGCCTGCCAGCCTACACCCGACGAGGAGATCTATGAGGTTGTGATACGCCTCCACCGGCTCTCGGGGGACGTCACTTCGTGGCGCAAGACAAACACGCTGTTTATGGCGGCGGTGCGCAAGCAGTTTCTCATCTGGCGCACGGTGCCGGTGGGCGAGAAGGTCGTCTACGCCGACCGGGCCGAGGCCCTGCTGGACAAGACTGCAACGGCAACGAATAGCGGATAGGCGGACTTCGCCCGGGCGCGCCCGGTGGCGCTTGGCGTCAGCCTCTAGCGCCGCGAGCGATCATGCCGGCGATGAACCCCGCCCCGAAGCCGTTGTCAATGTTGACCACGGCGACGCCGGTGGCGCAAGAGTTGAGCATGGCCAGCAGTGCCGCCAGACCGCCGAAACTTGCCCCGTAGCCGATACTGGTCGGCACCGCGATGACGGGCTTGTCAAAGAGCCCGGCGACCACGCTTGGCAGCGCGCCCTCCATGCCCGCGACCACTACTAGGGCGGTAACGTCCTTGACCGCCTCGCGGTGGGACAGAAGCCTATGCAGACCTGCCACGCCGACATCGTAGATGGCGCGCGCCTCGCATCCCATGGCCTCAACAGTCAGCCGCGCCTGCTCGGCTATGGGCATATCTGATGTGCCGGCACAGAAGATCCCGACGGCAGCCTCGTAGCGCTTCTCCGGCTCGCCGAGAAGGATCATACGTGCGGCCTGCTCATAGCGCGCGCCGGGACAGCTTGCCACGACGGCTTGGTAGTG
>JAKORR010000088.1 GCA_029777735.1 Armatimonadota bacterium
AATAGGGTCAACTCCTGCGCCCCTATTGCCACCCAGAACCCCTGCGTCTTGAAGCGTTGGGGAGGTAGGTCCAATACCTCGGAGCCCAGGTCCTGCTCGCTGACCTGTCGTCGCTTGCGATACGAGACCACCTGTGAGGTGACCTGGACTGTCCCAAAGCACCAGTGCAGATCATCGCCGGCATCCAAGTCTGTCTCCACGTCCAGTACCGAGACTTCGGAGACACTCAGGGCCTGGGTGTAGTAGTCGGCCGTGGTGGGCACAACCACGGCGCGGCGCTGGGCCAGGTCAAGCTCCTTCACCAGGTAAGTTTCGCCCTCGTGGAGATAGATGGCACCCGGATGCACCAGAGCGAAGGCCGCGCGGTCGTCTATCGTACCCAGCAGCCGCTCCTGACCCACAGGCGGCCGGAGGATGATGTCGTAGCCGGCGCCCGAAACCGAGCGGATGTTAATAAGCGCGGCGGGGTACACGTCGGGGTCCAACCAGTACCACCGCTGGCGCCGGATTACGTAGCGCTCCGATTCCAGAAGGGTTAGTAATTCCTCTGTGCTTGGACCGAAGAGGGACTCCTCCTCGGAGGAGATAGGTAGCTCGTAGGCGGCGCACATGAGATGACCAGCAAGGATGTAGGGGTTGTGCGGGTCCACCAGCACGTGCTCCTGGCTGTGGTCGAAGAGATAATCGGGATGGCCCACAATGTATTGGTCCACGCCGCTGGTGGGCAAGCTCACGAGCACGGCGAGGGAGTCGCCTTGGCGGCGCCCGGCTCGTCCCGCCCGCTGCCAAAACGACGAGATGCGGCCTGGATAGCCGGCCATGACCACCGCGTCCAGGTTGCCGATGTCGATGCCCAGCTCTAGAGCACTGGTGGCGACCACGCCAAGCAGATCGCCGTCGAAGAGCTGACGCTCGATCGCACGACGTTCCTCCGGCAGATACCCTCCCCTGTAGGGCATCACGCTACGTTCCAGACCTACCGCTGCCAGCCTCTCCCGTGCGTATCGCAGAATCAGCTCCGTTTGGCTGCGCGAGAGCGTGAACACCAGGGTGCGTACCTCGCGCTGCACCAGGTGTGCCAGCATCTCGGCGGCTTCCATGTTGGCGCTGCGTCTTTGTCCCAGGGCCTGATCCAGCAGCGGCGGATTCCACAGGAGCAACGTCTTGCGGCCGCGCGGTGCCCCGTCATCGTCGACAAGCCGCTGGGGCAGACCCGTAAGCTGCTCGGCCAGCTCGCGCGGATTGCCCACCGTCGCCGAGCAGCAAAGGAAGGTCGGCTCCGCGCCATACTCCCCGGCGATGCGCCGCAGCCGACGAATCACGTTGGCCGTGTGCGCGCCGAAGACACCAGTGTATACGTGCATCTCATCAATGACTACGTACTTCAGCTCGCGGAAGAACTCGCGCCACGAGGTGTGGTACGGCAGGATACCCAGGTGCAACATGTCGGGATTCGTAAGGATGACGTGGCTACCGCGGCGTATCGACCAGCGCTGGCTCTGAGGCGTGTCCCCGTCGTAGGTGGCGGCCACGAAGCTCTCCCCAGCGCCGTAAGCCGCGAGCTTACGCAGTTGGTCCTGCGCCAGGGCCTTGGTGGGGTATATGAGAAGCGCCCGCGCCGTCGGCCGTTGCTCGATGGCCTCAACGATAGGCACAAGGAAGCACACCGTCTTACCTGAAGCCGTGCCAGCGGCGACCGTCACGTGAATTCCCTTTCGAGCCGCTTCGATGGCCTCTCGTTGGTGGACATAAAGCCTCTCAATGCCTTGGGCCTTCAAAGCCCGTCGCGCTGCCTCGCCCAGGCAGAGGTCCTCAGGTGCATAGCGCGCGCGACGCGCAGGCACTTGACGCACCGCCTCGATCTGCCCCCGATAGTCGGGCTGAGTCTCTAATTCGGCAACAAGATGCTTTACGTCTAGCATAACTGGCCAACTCGTGTCCGTGGGACCAAAGGCACATGGCGGAGACCGGATAGCCGCATCGCCCAGCACCTCAGTGGGATCGCTACCCGCGGAGGCTCGATGACCTCAAGCATCGAGAGAGGGCGGAACATTCTCCTTCAGCTCGCGGCGGTGCTCGTCACCTTCTCCGCTGGGCGGTTCCTCAGCGTTGGCGTCTTCCTGCGTCTCGTCGCCGTCCTCCTCTGTGGCTACACTAGGCTCTGCCACCGGTGCCTCCTCTACGCCCTCGGAGGTCTCTGGTGGATATCTGAAGTCGCTCATGTCGTAGGGCTGGGCCGTTTCCTCGGCAAGCGCACCGAGATCGTAGGGAAGTGGAACCGCATCATCACTGGCCCCAGCAAGTGCTGCGACCGCCTCCAGTCTACCGTCGGGCACCTCTGGGCCCGGACCAGCGGGGTCCTGGGGACCGGTGCCCTCGGGTGGTGGGGAAGGCTTGTCCTGCGAAGACGCCTCCCGCGGCTGTTTCTGCTCAACCAGCCGCACTAGGAAAATGCTGAGGGCGTATAGGCATATCATTGGTCCTGCCAGCATGGTCATGGTCAGTGCGTCGCCCGTGGGCGTAGCGATGGCGGCCACCAAGAACACGGCCACGATGGCAAGACGCCACTGGCGTCGCAGCCCGGCACTGGTC
>JAKORR010000900.1 GCA_029777735.1 Armatimonadota bacterium
AACTTGAGGACATACGGGGCAGCCCTGACTGGGCTGCCCTGATTCGTAGCAGACGCGACGGGCAGCTTTGCCATGCGTCACAAGAAACTCCCCGGAAGGAGTACAGAACACGGTGCCTAGGCAAGCAACCGCGGCTTGGATTCTTCTTGGCCTGGGCCTGGCGGCCGCCCTTGTGCAGCTATCCCAGCGAGTTCAGATCGAAGGGGCGGACCGCCAGGTAGCGCTGGTGTTAGACTACGACGAGGTGGCACGGCTCGCCGCCGTCACTGGCGGCAGCACCTCGGAGGTCCTGCAGCAGTTATGCAAGAGTGCCAGCCACGTAGCCGTTAGCGAGCAGACCTGGGACGACCTGCATGCTGTAGGTGCCTTCCAGACCTGGAGTGGTGCCGTGGTACCCCAAGGTTATGTTCCGTCCGGCTATACGGTGCTTCATCTCGGCAATTGGACCAAGGGTCGGCAAATCGAGGCGGCATTGAGGGCCAAAGGCATAGCCGTGCGAGATCCTCAGGAGGCCGACGGCAGTCCCCTGGCTCTTATGCCCGCGGGCCGCTCGCTGCTTGTGCCTACAGCCATGCTGAAGCTTACCGACTTGGGGCTGGGCTACGACGCGCAGGCTGTCGAGGAAGTGCGCAGGGCAGGTCTGGGCGTCGTCGCGCGCCCGAGACCTGCCCTGGTGACCAGTGGCGCCGCTGTCCGCGGTGCACTCGGGTTAGCCAAGGACACAGGTGCTCGTATTGTGGTCTTCCTCGGCAATGAGGTCGTAGGCAATCCCAGCGTCATCCCGGATACCGCTGAGGCCCTGCGGGAGTTTGGCCTGAAGTTTGGCTGGTTAGAGCTGAGCCCCCAGTTCGGCGCCGAGAAGCTAGCGTCAAGGGTCAGCGATCTGGTAGTGCGCACCCACAGCATCGGCGACCTGGAGATGCGTGTCACCCTGCCGGGCCAGGCTCTGGAACGCTACGCCCGCGCCGTGCGCGAGCGCGGAGTGCGTGTGCTCTACGTGAGGCTTCTGGTCACAGCAGACGAGGGAGCCGACCTGCTGGCGACCAATCTGCGGTACCTCGACCAAGTGCGAGCTACGGTCCAAGCGGAGGGCTTTCGCCTGGATGATCCCGCCCCAACGGCACCACTGGAAGTGAACCTGGTGCTGCGGGCGCTCATGGGCGCGGGCATTGCGGGCGCCGTGCTGCTGGCACTGTCTGCGCTGGGCCTGGCCCAGCTGCTCGGTTGGCCGGCTGTGGCCCTACTCGTGCTGGTCTTCTCCGGCGGCGCGGTAGGCCCCAACTTGGCGCGCCATTTTCTCGCTCTGCTCGGTGTGGTCACCGGCGCCAGCCTAGGACTCATCGCCTTGAGGCCTGTCGAGGAAAGGCGGCCCGCTCCGCTGCGAGCAGCCGTCCTGCGCCTGCTGGCGGTTTCGGCGGCTACTGTAGCCATTGCGAGTCTGTCCGTGGGGCTACTAAGCGACCGATCGCACATGGTGGGCACGCAGCTCTTTCGAGGCGTGAAGCTCTCGCTGATCTTGCCGCCGCTGGCCGTGTTACTGGTGCAGGTCGCCCGCGCAGCCCGCAGCTATTGGGAGCTGCAGGTTGAAGCTGGTGGACGACGGGAATGGGCCGCGTTGATGGCTGGTGCACGCGAGACGGCTGAGTACGCTGTGAAGTACTGGCACGTCGTCCTGGCCTTGGCCTTGCTGAGCGCAGCGGCCCTGATGGTCGTGCGCTCAGGTAATGAGCCACTGTTCGGGCCTTCGGGCATCGAGATGAGATTGCGCAGTATGTTCGAGGCAGCCGTGGGCGTGAGACCGCGCACAAAGGAGTTCGCCGTCGGTCACCCCCTCGCCCTGCTCGGCCTGTGGCTGCTCTACCGCCGGCAGAAGCGAGCGACATGGCTGATCCTGTCGGCGGGTGCCCTGGGACAGGCCTCACTAGCCAACACCTTTTGCCATATCCACACGCCCTACCTGCTCAGCCTGTGGCGCGGATCGATAGGGCTGCTGTGCGGATTGGCGATCGGCATAGTGCTGGTCGCAGTATGGGACGCCGTCGAGAAGAGACTGGCCCGATCGTTGAAGGCAAAGCAGTAGGGCGGCTGCTGCAGATGACGGGCCGATGCCGAGCACGTGGAGACTGGGATCAGGACAACAGGCGGATAGAGAACAAGGTGGCGAGTGCTTGGTCAGATGCGTGTCCTTTTGTCGGGCTATTATGGTTTCAGGAACATCGGCGACGAAGCGATCCTAGCCGCCATAGCTGAGCAATTGCCTGTCTTGGTGCCCGAAGTTGAGTTTGAGGTGTTGTCAGGCGATCCCGGGCACACGCGCCGCGTCCACGACTTGGAGGCGTGTAATCGCTGGCGTGTCCGGGAGGTCGCTAGGGCTCTTCGCCGCTGTGACCTGCTGGTCCAGGGTGGCGGGGGCTTGATTCAGGACACCACTTCGTGGGTGTCGCCTGCGTACTATCTCGGGCTTCTCGCCATGGCGCGCTGGTGTCACAGGCCTTACGTGGTCTTCTGCCAGGGTCTGGGGCCATTGCGTAGACGTCTGTGGCAGCGCTCTACCGCGCGGTGTTTTTCACAAGCCTCCGCTGTGTTACTGCGTGACGGACCAAGTGCTCACGCCTTACAGGCCTGGGGCTTCCGGGGCAAAGCCGAGGTCGTAGCCGACCCGGTGGTCCTAATGAGTCCCTCCGCTGAAGGCGAGGCACGACAGTGGCTTGCCGGGCAAGGTTTCGCGACCGAGGAGCCCCCGGCCGTGCTGGTGCCACGAGACCTGGAAGGCTACCGCGACGTGCTCGAAGGAGCGTTGCGAGCTCTGGCCCGCCGCAGCGAGGCGGTTCTGGTCATACCTTTCCAGGCGGGCGACGAAGGTCTGGCTCGTGCCCTAGCGGCGGAGGTGGACGGGGCCACCGCGACATCGGCGCCGGAGGACCCCAGGATCGCGGCGGCTGTGCTCGCTGGGGCGCGGGAAGCTGTAGCCATGAGGCTGCACGCGCTCGTGTTCGCCGCGTCCGCGGGTACACCAGCTCTGGGCATCGCCTATGACCCCAAAGTCGTCCGCTTCTGCGAGGATGTGGGGTACGAGCACGTGGACTCCAAGAGGGCTGCCGCAGTCGAGGAGATGCTGAACAGCGATGAGGTGGTTCGCGGTCCCGTGAGGTCGCT
This sequence comes from Armatimonadota bacterium, assembly GCA_029777735.1. GTDB lineage: Bacteria > Armatimonadota > Zipacnadia > Zipacnadales > FEN-943 > JAKORR01. Next base: position 3,157 of record JAKORR010000900.1, read on the forward strand.
TGTAGACGCTCAGCGATCTCTGGCGCGGCGGGCCTTTGAGGTCCTCGCCGGAGTGCTGCGATCGGTGCGGCGGTAGCCCTCGTAGCTGCCTGGCGATTGGCCTCCCCGGCTCGGGCGACGGGAGTGTTCGGTTCACTCAGGATGAATCTTTGGCCGCGAAGAGGCCATCGCGAGGGCACAGGGCAGGAATCACAGGACAGCCGACGCCCAGCTAGGTTCCGGGGCGGAATCTTGGCCCACTTCCACGGCAAACCGGCCACCTGCACGGGCTCATTCCTGCGCGACAGCGACGGCTACCGGCCGCCCCGGCCATCTGGCCAAGTCTATCCTGCGGGAACTGTACATTCCCCCTATCAAAACTCTCTGAAGCCAGGCCTGGACGCTGTCGCGATAGCGCTCCCAGCCAGCGTAGACGCGTGAGAAAGGC
>JAKORR010000089.1 GCA_029777735.1 Armatimonadota bacterium
CGAGAGGAAACATGCGGCGCAGCCCGCGTCCCAAGGTCTGCTCCGGCAGAATGCCTGCCGCCGCCGAATACGGGCGCAGGGGCACTATGGTCGTCACGTTGCGCACATCCCAGCCCTCGCGCAACATCATCACCGAAACCACACAGCGGAACTTGCTGTCCCGGGAGTCGAGCTCGCGCGACATCTCCCGCAAGGCCCGCAGGTCCTCGGGCTTCATGGCGGTCTCGTTCTCTACGAACTCCTTGATCTCGCGTCCGCCCCGCCTGACCGTGCGAATACGGCCCTTGAGGCGGGTGTGAATATTTAGGACCCGGCCCTTCAGCAACGGGAAGCTGTTGCTGTCGAGGTAGTCGGCAATATCGTTGGCCGCCCGCGCGTCCTCCGTCATCACGAAAAGAATGGGCTTGCGCACCTTGCTAAGCTCCTCGAACTGGGCCGCGTAGCGCTGGTAGCCCAGCTTCAAGTGCACTGCATAGCGCTCATGAGCCGGTGTGTTCTTATCCCCTCGCTCCACTAACTCGTCTGACTCGCCCAGCACCGGCACCTTCACAATTCCCGCGTCTACCGCTTCGCCCAAGGGGAAGTCGCAGACAATGTGCCGGAACAAAGACCCGTCCGTATGTTTGGGAGTGGCGGTAAAGTCCAGTTGCAAGCGAATGCCCGCGTTTCCGCGACTGACGCTCTGGCTATGCAGGGCATCTATCGCCCGGTTCCAGACCAGGTCGGGGTCGTGCAGGTGATGCGCTTCATCGTTGAGCACCATCAACGAGGGATGGCTGGTGATGCGTTCTCTGAGCGCCGCCCCGGTCTCCAGCGCCTGCGCCCGCTTCACCGGGGGGCCGAAGATTGCGGCGCCTTCGTCTTCCTGCTGCTTGTCATTGTCGCGCGACTCATAGAGGCGGTGGATGTTGGTCAGGTAGATGGCTCCGGTCGTAGTGCTTCCGCCCGGCTCGTCCTGCAGCACAACTTGCATCTGGAAGTCCGACTGCCACTCCTCGGGGATCACCGGGTCTTGGTAGAAGATGGCGCAGTTCTCAAAGTCGTCCTTGAGCCGCTCGTACACCGTCAGGTTAGGGGCAATCACCACGAAGTGCTGAGGCAGGTCCGACCCCGGCTCCCACAGGCGGTGGAAGTAGCTCCAGGCAATCGCCAGGCTCATGACCTTCGTCTTGCCCCCACCGGTCGCCACCTTGCAGCACGCTCGCAGCCAGCGATCTTCCTCGGCCGGAATGCCTAGGGCCAGGTCCTCCAGCTCCTCCGTGCCAAATTTAAGCATCAGCTCGGCCACGCTGCGCACCCCGCGCAGCTCGTATAGGTAGACGATGGTCTCGGTGGCCTCGCGCTGCGCCCAGTGGTAGCGAAAGGGGATCGGGTTGCCGTCCTCGTCCGGCACCTGGTGGTCGTTCTCAAACCAGTAGGTGAGCAGGTAGCGGGAGGTCTGGCTGACCCCGGCATAGCCCCCGCGCCTCC
>JAKORR010000901.1 GCA_029777735.1 Armatimonadota bacterium
CGGGAACCTGGTCTGGGCCCCCTTCCTCCTCGTCTGGATCACGAAGACCGTGCTGCTCAGGTACGGAGGCAGCCAGTCTTACCTCAGGGCTCTACCTGGGTTCCTGGGCTTCGCTCTGGGGCACTTCATCACAGCGGGACTCATCTGGGGAACCCTGGCAGCGGCGCTCGGGGGGCCCTTCCTGCGCTGGGGTGTGTGGTTCGGTTAGAACCGCATCGACCGGCCGACAGCCCAAGGCCCTGAAGCTTGGACAGCAACTGCCCGGGTCTCCGCCATCTCAGGAAAACTTGTACCTCAGGTAGTGATACTCAGTGCCCAGTGATAAGCCTGCGTCTTCGCATAGCTTCACCAGGTCCTCTCGCGGCACCAACTTGTCATACGAATAAAGGCACGTCGGGCGACTTGCGGTAGTCGACTAGGAACAGAAACCCCTCTCGGCTTGAGGCCCCTGTGATTTCCGGCAGCGGAGGAATGCGATCGCCGGGTGGCATCTTGTGAATTATGTCACAGACCAGGACAACGTGGACGCACTCGGATTGCAGCTTTGTCTTCCTCGGCTCGGACTGCACGATCTCGACGTTTCGGACGCCATTGCCTTCGGCTCATTGCCACACGTCATCCGGAGAGATCACGCGGATGTCCACGACGAAAACCTTGCCGACGTCCCCACGGCGGTAGCCAGCCGGAAGGCGAAATACCCTGTCCCGCAGTCGACGTCCATGACACATTCTCCCACTCGGAAGGCAAGGCCGGCCATCACGCGGTCGGGTTGCTATCACTGCTCGCGGCTGTTCTGGGCCGCGGCCAAGCACACGGACCGAGCTGGCAAGTCAAGCGACAGCGCGCCCCGGAGCCTACGCTCTCAACCACGCCGGTGAGAGACGTTCATCCCGCAGTGCCCTTGCCCTTTTCGTTACTACCCTGACTTGTCACCAGCAATGATTCGCAATGCGTCGGGACTCCCGGCGGCGCTGTGCGTCGCACGGAGACACCGCTCAATACTTGGAGCCGTTTACTCCCGCCGTAGGTAGGAATAAGGCCAGCCTGCGACGAAACCTCCGCTACCAAGAGGAGTGATCGCCATGTCTGAGCAGACCGACCTTCCCCGCCCCACGCCCAAGCAGCTTGCGTGGCAAGATCTCGAGTTCGGCATGTTCTGTCACTTCGGTCCCAACACGTTTCTCGACCAGGAGTGGGGCACCGGCGAGGAAGATCCACAGGTCTTCAATCCCGCCGCTCTAGATCCCGGCCAGTGGGTCCGTGCCGCCCGCGAGGTCGGCATGAGATACCTTGTCTTCACGGCCAAGCACCACGACGGCTTCTGCCTTTGGCCAACCGACACCACTGACCACAACGTCAAGTCCAGCCCTCTGCCAGCCGATAGGCGCGACGTGGTGGAGCTCGTGGCTGCCGCCTGCCAAGCCGAGGGGATCAAGCTTGGCCTTTACTGCTCACCCTGGGACCGCCACGAACCCAGCTACAACGACTGCGCCGCCTACGACGAGTTCTACTGTTGCCAATGGCACGAGCTGCTGAGCCGTTACGGCCCGCTGGTGTGCGTGTGGCTGGACGGCGCGGGCTCACAAGGCCATGTATACAACTGGGAGCGCATCATCGGCACGATTCGCGAAGCGCAGCCCGAGACAGCGATCTTCAACATGGGCGCGCCAGACTACCGCTGGGTAGGCAATGAGGATGGCCTGGCGACGGACCCGTGCTGGAACGTCGTCGAGCGCAGGGACTTCGACCACGAGCACCTCCTGCCTGAGTTCCGCGACAGCTTCCCACACTGGCTCCCGGCAGAGTGCGACGCGCGTATCAGGGCCAACTGGTTCTGGCACGAAAGCGATACCCCCAGCCTCAAGAGTGTGGAGCGGTTGGTTGACATGTACTACTGCTCGGTCGGGCGCGGGTGTAACCTGCTGCTCAACGTGGGACCCGACAACCGTGGCCTATTGCCCGAAACCGACGTAGACCGGCTGCTCGAGACCGCCGCCGAGCTCCGGCGTCGCTTCGGTCGGCCGCTGGGGGAGGCGCGGGGCCCAGCCGTCGGCCTTGAGGTACGCTTCGACCAACCAACACTGGTGAATCACACCGTCTGCTGTGAAGATATCGCGGCGGGCGAGCGCGTGCGCAGCTACATGGTCCAGGTTCTCACCCGAGGGCGCTGGGAAGGTCTGGCCGTGGGCACCGCGATGGGTCACAAAAAGATCGACCGCTTCGCAACAGTGCTGGCCGATGCTGTACGGGTCCACGTCGCCCGTGCCGACGGCGAGCCGCGCTTCAAAAGCCTGCAGGTCTTTTGCTACTAAGCGCCAGTGGAGTGGGCAACATCAAGGAACTGCGGGGCATCGCGGAGGTAGTTGGGCCAGCCGACGACTGTGCCTTCGCCCTCTACACACCCGCTTCGCTGGAACGCTGGCTCGATTGCTGGGCACGCCGACGGTAACTCATTGGAACAACGGGCTGTACGACGCCGGGTGCATTCAAATCATCCTCACTCCGGTCATGCCTTACCGGCGAGGCGGGCCGCCAGTGCTGGAGCCGGAGTCGGCGCTCTCGGCGGCTCCGATGCCTAACACTTCGCGAAGCTTCCTTACGTCCTCGTCCGAGGCCCTCCGACGGCCCTGCTCGACAAGCGCGATGAAGGATCGGCTCCTTCCCACCAGGCGCGCGAGCTCAAGCTGAGTGATTCCGCGCCGCTCGCGGGCTTCACGAATCATCGATCCGAACAGAGCCTGGTCGGACGGGACAGGCGAAGGCGTGACCGTCGGAGCAGCCGGGGGTGGTACCACGGCTGGTGAGACAGGGGCTGGCGGTGGTGACAGC
>JAKORR010000902.1 GCA_029777735.1 Armatimonadota bacterium
ACCACAATCAGGTGGTGGCGGCATGTCGGCCAAGGCCCGAAGAGCTTCAGGCTGGGGGCGCGCAAGGTCGCGTACCTCCGCAGTGACGTGGAGGCCTGGCTCCAGCAGCAATACAGCGCCGAGGCGGTCTAGGCGGAACCGCTGACCGCGCTGAGTGCCACACGTCAACTGAGCGGGCCAAGGTCAGGGTCCGGCTTACTTCGAGCCAAAGCGAGGCCTCAGTTCGGCGCGCGCTGTGGAAGGAATCGGCGTGCCGCGACCGACGGCTCTCCGGGCCTCGTTGCGCGACATCAGGTCTCGAGACAGGAGGATCGAATGCTCACACCATCGTAGAAGCAGAAGAAAGGGCGACCCTGGACGGTCGCCCTCTCGTCGTTGAACTGATGGGCCGGATCTGCGAAACCCGGACCCGACGACCCCAACTCCGCCAACCAGGAGAAACCGCGGCATTCAATGCCCAACACTATACCTGGCCCTGCCCAGAAAGGGTCAATGCACTCGCCCGGCGTTGTGCGCCGCCTTCAGGCGCTCGCGGTGGCGAGCTGGACTCGACCGTTCCTTGCGCAGGAACTCCGTATCTCGGAGTGTCACCTCGCCCGCCTGTACGCGGGGCGCATCAGCTTCGAAAGCCTGGCCCTACGGGTTGTCCTTTGGCAGCAGTTCGCGGCCAGGAGTGCGGTGTGACCAGCCCCAGCCCAAGGCGGTTCGGCGGTGGCCAGGACAACCTGAGGCGCAGGCGCGTTCCTGCGGCACGTGAGGCTACCAAGGCGGTGATCGGCCATGCTGTGCCCGTTGGGTACATCCGACCAGCAACGCAGGCCCTCTGGCGCGATCATGTGCGACGCACCCTCGGAATGGCCGGCGTGCGTGCTGATCGTCGCGCCACTCTGACCGCTGTCGCTTTCGCACTAATGTATTGGGCGGATTGGGAGACTCTGACAACCAGACCCACATGGGCCGCCGTGATTGCTCACTGCAAGCGCAGTCTCGGGCGGGGATCGCGTGCGACGGTGGCACGCGGACTCGCTCAGCTTATCGAGATGCGGCTCATAGCCCGTGTGGCCCATGGACGCCAGGGCCGCTACGCCGGTGGCGCGGATCCAAACAGCAATCCCAATGACGCAGCGCTCTACGTGTTGATTGTGCCAGGGACTCCCAGTCCGCCAGAGAAGTCGGACCCGATGCCGAGCGTCCCTGGTACACCCGAAAGTGAGACCCCTCCCAATCTGGAATTGAGCGAAGCTCACCCTGTACGCGCGCGCGAGAAAAACACCACAAACTCGGAGCCGCCTTTCGGCGCAAACACTCTCGGCACGGAGCCAACGCCGCCCGCGCAACTGTCAGGTGTCCATCGG
>JAKORR010000903.1 GCA_029777735.1 Armatimonadota bacterium
AGGAGGAAACTCGATTGACCGCACCCAAACAGCCTGCGCCCCTGCAGGTCGTCCATCTCCACCAGCGCGACGTTGGGATGATCACCCGGTACCGCAACTGGGCCAACTGGCTCTCCGAGGGCCGTACTCGCGCCGTAGAGAGTGAGCTGATCGCCATGGATGGGGGTGACCCTGCCCAAGCCCTCTCTCGTGCCTCGGTGTGCGACTGGCAGGTACTGATCTATGAGCCCCATGGCTATCCCCGTCCTGCATCAGCGAAGGTGCAACCATGATGCCCCGCGAACCTCGCAAGGAACTGGGCGCGGCGCAGGCCGCCGCCCTCTGGCGCCGTGGTAGCACCCATGTCGGTGGTGTGCGTGGTTTGATCCTCAACGTGACGAAGTACGGCTCACGCAGTTGGGTACTGCGATATCAGGTGGCAGGAAAGCGACGGGACCTGGGCCTGGGCTCCTATCCATCTGTCTCGCTCGCCGATGCGCGGGATGCCGCGCGTGTAGCGCGTGCCAAATTGACACAGGGCATTGACCCTATTGAGGATCGTCGCCGGGCGCGTGCCCGTCTGGTCGCGGAAATCCACACCAGCATGACATTCGGTGAAGCGGCCAAGCGCTATATCGCCTCGCATGAGAAAGGCTGGAAGAACGCCAAGCACGCACAGCAGTGGCAACGGTCGCTGGATATGTACGCTACACCTGTACTGGGCAAGATGCCTGTGCGGGACATATCGCTGGTAATGGTGCTCAAGGTGCTGGAGCCGATCTGGTCCAGCAAGACGGAGACGGCTACCCGCCTGCGCGGTCGTATCGAGTCCATCATCGACTGGGCCATTGCACGGGGTTACCGCACGGACTCCAATCCTGCGCGCTGGAAGGGGCTGCTCGACAAGCTGTTGCCTGCTCCGGGCAAGGTGACAAAGACGACGCATTTTCAGGCGCTGCCCTATGCGCAGTTGCCAGTATTCATGGAACAACTGGTGGGTCAGGAGGGGATGGGGGCTAAGGCCCTGCTATTCCTGATCCTGACAGCAGCCCGCTCCGGAGAAGTTCGCGGTGCCACCTGGGATGAAATCGATCTGGCTGCGCGGGTGTGGACGATCCCTGGTGAACGCATGAAGGCCAGTAAGGCCCATCGGGTGCCGCTGTCGGATGCAGTCATTGCACTACTGGAAGAAATGAAAGCGCTCGCCCTGGCAGCAGGACGCACCACGGGCAAGGCGTATGTATTCCCGAGCCCCAATAGCCGTGATCCTGAACTGGGTAGTGCGCTCTCGGACATGACGCTCACGGCGGTACTCCGTCGCCTGAAACTGGAGGCAGTGCCGCATGGGTTCCGCTCTACTTTCCGCGACTGGTGCGCAGAGCAGACCGACTACCCCAACGAGGTCGCGGAAATGGCACTGGCCCATGCGGTGGGCAACAAGGTGGAGGCAGCGTATCGGCGTGGTGACCTCCTCGCCAAGCGGCAGCAGCTCATGCAGGACTGGGCGGACTACGCGCTCGGTCGCAGTGCAGGAAATATGACTGTCGGTCACAGCTCTGTCCCACTCGCATCAACACGCGCCCATACATCCGATCAGTCCAACAACACAGAGGGAGCAAAACAATGAAGAAATATCTCGCCACCAAATGGGAATCTCTCCGTATGTGGTCGTCAGCGACCTGGGGACAGGGCCATGTAGGCAAGGCCAAGGTAATCCTGGCCTGGTACGGACTGGCGGTGGTGG
>JAKORR010000090.1 GCA_029777735.1 Armatimonadota bacterium
CGGAAGAAGAGCAGAAGCAGCTCTTCATGAGCGTGGCGGCCTACGCTCTGGGAATGGGCGCCTGCAAGATACAAAACTGGTGCCTGCGCGACGCTGACGAAGGGGTCTTCCCGTGGGGCTATTTCTACCCGGGACGCAACGTGCCCAAGGATGTGGCGTATGTGCACCGCAACCTAAGCTTGTTGTGGCGGCTGGTGGAGCCGCGGTACGAGGCGCCGGCGGTGTCGCTCGTGGTGCCGACGCCGCTGCGCATGGGACCGCTCGAGGGAGTTGGGCGTGATACGCTGTATCGGGCGGCGCAGGGCCTCCTGCGACTTCACGTGCCCTTCACCGTGTTAGACGATTTCGACATCAAGCGTGTGCCCGCGGCCACGAAAACGCTAGTGTGGCCTGCTGCCATAGCCGAGGCCCAGAAGGACTTCGATGCTGCGGTGGCCTGGGTGAGGAACGGGGGGCAGCTCCTCCTGACGGGCTTTCCGGCCTGGGATGAGAACCGGCAGCTTCTGGGTGAGCGCAGATTGCAGGAGCTGCTAGGCTGCGGAGGTGTCGAGAAGCTCTTCGAAGGGCTGCAGCGAGGCGAAAGCCAGCCCGTGAGCGCGACACTAGTCGGCGAGAAGCGGCAGTTCCGCCCACAGGTACGGGTCAGGGATTTGGGGGAGGCCCAGTGTGTGCTCCAGGGCGAAGACGGCACGCCGCTGATTCTGCGGCGTGCGCTGGACAGGGGCAGTGTCGTGTGGATCGCTGATCCAGTGGAGCTTGTGGAGCGCGAGCAGGTGATGAGCGTGGTTGCGGCCTACGATGTGGCACTAAATGCGTTTCCGCAGCCGCCGGAGCGCCTGCCTGTCGAGCCAGCTAATCCGGAGGTGCATGTGACCAGGCAACGCACTGCCTCGGGGTGGGTGTGGGTGGCTTACGACACGCGCCTGGAGGGTAAGGCAGCCGAGATCACCGTGCGCACGTCGGCCGGCGCCCTGACCCTGAACCTGCGGCCCCGTTGGCCCGCTGTGGCTGTGACCAGCGACGATGGACGGCTGCTACTCGTCCTAGCTGACGCGCCGGTCAAGGTCGACGGGCGCGCGTTGTTCGGTGGCAGGGGTACCTTCGGGATGGCGAGTCTGGACGGACGCGACCTGCGGCAGGCCGCCGCGAGGATGATCTGCCCCTTCGCGACCGGACGCGTCGATGCCGTCGCAGAGAGCCCCCTGGCCGTCGAGTGGGGTGAGTGGCGCGACGGCAAGTGGACGGTGCTAGAGAAGAGCCGCGGGGCCTCGACGAGCCTGCGGTGCGCGGTAGACGATGACCGAGCGACCTTGGTCGGACTTGCGTGTCCACCAGGCGAGACGCAGCGCTGGCGTACACATCTCCAAGCTCTAGCGACTACGCCGTGGCGTCTCAGGGGATACTGAGGCCTCGGGCTAGCGACGTGGACGCGAAGGCACAGCGGCTCAGGAGACACAGGACGGCAAGGTCCTTCTCTCGCCCGCTCTGGGGACGATAGATACGCGATAGGGGACCCGGAGACCGATTACCTACAGGGTGTCGTTGTTGCTCGCTCCTGTGGGTGATACAATGCCTGCAACAAGGCAGAGGTTACGGAATAATGAATCGCCTCAGGGAATGGATGTCCAACGAGACGCGGGCTTTCTGGACCATAACGGCTGTGGCTTGCCTGGTTGTGGCCCTCATTGCCTACTTCGTCGGTCAGGTGTGGGTGGGCAAGTACATTGCACAGAAGCAAGACACCGAGAAGACCCTGCAGCTGCCCACCTCGGCGCCTGAGGCAC
>JAKORR010000904.1 GCA_029777735.1 Armatimonadota bacterium
GATAACGGCCTGCAGGCGCTCGAATGCCCCTTCCTCGTCCACATCGTCGGCAACGTCTGCGCGTGGCACCAGGTGCGCTGGCCAGCCTGCCCGGATTGTTTTCGCCAGGAGCGGAGAGGTTTCCCCCTTGCCCTCGACGTACACCATGCCCGTGTCTTCCTGATACCCGACCCATGCCGCCATGCGTGGGCCGCAGTCGATCTGAAGGACCTGACCGTAGCGCCGCATCGGGCGACCTTTGCAGACGATGCCGTCCACACCGTGGGCGATGGCCTCCGCGACCTGCCCTAGCTTTGCCCCGTTGATCGACGCGCAATAGGCATCGAACCTCATGGACGCCCCCGCGTGATTCTCCCCGCCAGGAACGCCACCGGACCCGAAACCCGGCGTAACTTTGCCTCGACCTGATCGCGGTCCAGACCGACGAAAAACAGGAATCGACAGTACACCCCGAGGAATCCACAGAAGACACTCAGGGCCTTGATTTGGAGTGTTTTCACGACTTGACCCCCCTATTAGAGGAGGGGGGTCTACTGGCCCGAACTGGAGCCTTGGCCCTGCCCGCTGGACGCGGGGCAGGTCCGGACACGGGTGGCGCTACGCGCCTACCCGCAGCCGGACGCCGCCCCTGCACTTCCTCTGCCTCCTGAACCATGTCCCGCGTGTGATGTGCAGCTACCGCCATCATCAAGCTTTGGACTGACTCCGCGGCCTTGACTGCTTTCTCCATGTCGTCTGCGATGTGCGTGCGGGCTTTCGCGTTAGCCAGTTTTGCCGCCTCCATGAGTGCTACAGCCTGCCGAATTGATGGCTCGACCGTTTCCAAGAGCTCGCGGAGCACTGTGGACTTTGAGATCCGCTGCAGGCCAGCGAACTGACCAACCAGCGCATCGAGCGAAGGCGAAAGGGTAACGTTTACTCGTGGGTTCAGGGTTGGCATTGTGATACACCTTTGCTTTGGTGTACCACTATAGCACCCGGTGCGTCATAAGACAACCGTTTTTCATGGCGCGCGGCCACCAGCTCGCAACGCCAGGTCATGCACCCGCAAGCGACCGACCAGGACGCGGGCACCTTGTCACCATCAGGGTCTACGACCCCGATACCCCGTGCTTCTGGCGAACTCGTCTTCTTCTTCCCACACCTGTGCAAACGTGCGGCCTATGTCCTCGCCGTTGGAGAACATTTCTTCCAGGTGGCGCCGGAAGGTATTGGCAATGTACCTGGTTGTTTTGTCGTGGGAATACTTGCGGACGGCTGGCTCGAACCGGGTGACTGGGGTTTGCATGATGGCCTGCCCCACGGTTTGCGCCCACCCAGAAAAGCCCCAGAAATCTACCGGCTCCATCTTCGCGGCAGCAGCCTTATCGCGGGAGTACTGTGGACGGACTTCCAGCTCTGGCCGGACCCAATTCGGGCGATTGAAAACCAGACGGTCCGGGTGCTTGCCTGCTTCGTATAGGCGGAGGTACGACACCCCCCCACGGGTCCCGACTGCCCACGTCCTGCCGTCCTCGACGTCATCTGGCAGGGCCACATACCCGGCCTTGACCCTTGCCCCCTTGTTGGCCCGGATAACGGCCTGCAGGCGCTCGAATGCCCCTTCCTCGTCCACATCGTCGGCAACGTCTGCCCGTGGCACCAGGTGCGCTGGCCATCCGGCCCGGATTGTTTTCGCCAGGACAGGCGAGGTTTCCCCCTTGCCCTCGACGTACACCATGCCCGTGTCTTCTTGATACCCCACCCATGCCGCCATCCGTGGGCCGC
>JAKORR010000905.1 GCA_029777735.1 Armatimonadota bacterium
AGCCGCAGCCCGGGCACCACAGCGCCAGCCTCCCCCCAGAGGAGGAGCGAAGCTTGGCGCCTAGGCGGGCCACGTCAGGCCTCAACCAGCGATGGGTTGAAGTCCTCGTCGCTCACGCCGCCGGGCGGAGGCTCGCCGGGCATGGAACCCTCGGGCGGGGCGATCTGCTTCTCGAGGTCCAGGCTGTTGTAGCCAGAGTCCGCGTCCTTGGCGAGGCGCGTCCTGCTCTCGGCCGGCTCGATGATGCCCTTGTCGATGAGCACCGCGTCGGTGTCAGCCTTGACCTTGTTCAGGTCCGCGGTCTCCTTGTCGGTGGGCGCGTAGAGCGAGACGAAGTCGAAGGTGACGTCGTCGTACACCTCGCCGTACCGGCTCAGCATCATGATCTTGAGCACGGTCTCCAGGTTGCGGCGGAACAGGATCTCCTGCTGGTCGGCCACGTAGTCGTAGTAGATGCGGAGGTCCGAGTCGCTGGTGGAGTTCAAGCCGGTGGGCGTGATCCCGAGCAGCACGGTGAGCGGCGTCTTGGCGACCGCGGCCATGTGCTCCTGGGCCTGAGCCTGCAGGTGGTCGAGACCGCTGATGGGCACACTGGTCTGCGTGACGCTCTCCTTGCCCTCGTTGAACAGGAACACGCCCTGGTTGTCCCTCTGCGCCGAGAACAGCTCCACGCGCCGCACCAGCTCGTCGCCCGCCGGGGAGAGCAGCACGTCCAGGTCAGTGCCCAGGGCGATGATGCTGAAGTTCCTGATCAGGCGGCCGACGCTATCCCGCGTGCCGAGCCAGTAGTCGACGTACGGAATGGCCAGCTGGCTGAGGCTCATGCCGGAGAAGTTGTAGACGGGCTTCAACATGTTGGGCAGCGGCCGGCTCACGAAGGTGAGCAGCCGAGTGGCGTGGACCTCGGTGCCGTACACGAACCAGGTCTTCGGCACGTAGTAGTCGGCCGCGAGCGGGTTGGTGGAGTTGTAGCTGGCAGGGTACGTGGTGATGGGTTCGACCAGTTTGAAGCCGCGGAGCGAGCCCTTCTTGATCTTGTATTTCAGGAGGAATAGCGGCTTGGACAGTTCGCCCGGCTCGTCTGCGCCCTCGATGTCGACGTACAACTGAGCGCGTCCCATGAAGCCATCCAGCTTGGCCGCCTCGCGGAACAGGTCGCGGATGCCGAAGCGCTTCATGTCATTCTCTAGGTCCTCAAGCACCTGGGACCTGTCCTCGTCAGACGTCGTCTTCAGCTTTACCCAGCGCCTGGTCATCTCAGACGCCGTGCGCTCGCTGATGTCGCGGTACTCGGTGAGCTGCGTCAGCTCGGTCAGGAATGCGAAGCCAGGGAAACCGATGCCGTTGACCAGCTCGGTGCTGATGCCGCCGACCAGAGCAAACGTGGCATCATTGGCCATCTCCCTCCACGCCCGGTCGTTTGCCAGAACCAGAGTGTCGCTGGGGCAAATGCCCGGGGGAGGCACATAGGGCAGAAGCGGAACCTTGAACGGCACCACAGCACCGGCCGCAGTCGCTTTGCCGACCTCGTATGCCTCGACGGCACGCTTGATCGCCGCGGAGCGCTCAGCCCGCAGCAGGTCCACCTCCGACATGGGCGTGGTCGGAAGCGTTGGCCGCTCCTCCGCCTTGCCCATCAACCGCGCCGCGAAGCGCTTGGCCCTGTCCAGGAATCGGTTCATCGCCTCACCCCCACCTTCTTCAGAAGCTCGTCACTGATGCGGGACGCCGCAGAGCGAGTCCTCGCAGCCTCGAGCGCAATCATGAACGAGTCGACGTCGTCATCCTTGGGCACGTTCGGGAAGTTGGCGCACTGGTCGATGAACGTAGACTGCCAGCCTCCACCCTCCACGATGGTGACCAGCCTGCTCTCGACCAGCGGGCTCAGAGTCTCAGCACGGAACACCTTATCGGCCACGCTGGCGACCTCGTGGAATGGGATGCGCGTGGACCTGGACAGCATCTGCACCAGAGCCTTGCCGCTCGCACTGCCGCCACCCTCAACTGCCACCTGGTTGGGCTTCCAAGCATCGTACTGCAGCTCGACCTGCTTGAGCACGTCCGGAAACTCGATCTTGCCGCGCCACACGTCCAGAACGCCGTAGCGGTTCGGCCCGACACCCAGAGTGGTGCAGGCCGTGTAGTCGTTCCGCTTCTTGGTACCGAGCGCCGTGTCCCAGCCCTGGACCAGGAACGAGAAGCCCTGCTGCCTGAGCCACGCCGACCGCTCGGCATAGGTCATGGTGATCAGGTCTTGAGGCGGACGCAGGTAGTTCCAGTACTCTCGCTTGAAGATGTCGCCCTCGGCTGCGGCCGGGCGCTGCTGGTACAGGCTGGCCCACACGCGAGAGCCGACCGCCTTGCGAATGCGCTCCAGGGTCTTCTCGTCGAAGCGCTCAGGGTGGAGTGCCTCGCCCTCCTTGCGGTGCTTCTCGTCCTGTTCAGCGATCGCAGGGTAGCGGAGCACGCGCCACTGCTCGCCGTCCTCCTTGGCCTGAGCCAGGACCCGTCCGACCAGGTCGTCCTGGTGCCACCTGGTCATGATGATCAGGATCCCGCCGCCTGGTGCGAGGCGTGTGTAGAAGGTCGAGGTGAACCAGTCCCACACCTTGTCCCGCACTGTCTGGCTGTGCGCCTCCTCGGCGTCCTTGATAGGGTCATCCACGATGCCGAGCCGCATACCATGGCCCGTGATGCCGCCGCCCACACCGCTCGACTTGTACGACCCGCCAGTGCCCACGACCTCGAAGACGTCCGAGTTGCGGAGGTACGACCCGCCCACGGCGGAGCGACTGCTCGAGCCCCACAGCCTGGTGCCGAGGAACGGGTATTCCTGGGAATCGATGATCCGCTGGACGTCCCGGTTCATCGCCGAGGCCAGGTCGCCGCTGTAGCTCGAGGCGATTATCTCCAGGTCAGGGTTGCGGCCGAGCGCGTAGGCGGGGAGCAGGCGCGAGGCGAGCTCGCTCTTGCCGTGCCTCGGAGGCGCCTCGATGATCAGCCTCGGCGACTCGCCTCGCTCCACGGCCGCGAGGAACGCATCCAGCTCCTGGCACAACTCGCGGTGGAACCAGCCCATGAGGTAGCTCTCGCCGCGCATCCTGTGGACGAAGTCCTCCATGCTGCGGCGCGCGAGCTCAGCCCCGACCGCATCCGCGGAGAGCCAGCTCGGGAGTTCAGTCACGGTGTGGGCCACGTCAGTCGTCCTCCCCGAACATCGTGCTGAGGTCGGCCAGCTTCTCGGCGTCTTCGGACGCAGGCTTCACAGTCGCTTGGCCCTTCTCCCAGACGAATCTGCTGTCCCGCTCGTCGGTGGACACTCCCTGGGGCTTCTTCTCTTCAGTGGACATATTCGACCTTCACATGCAGGTGGTCCTTGGATGACTCAGGCACCAGGACGCCGACCACCCGCAGCTTGGCGTCTCGAGGCAGCACAACCTCCTCCTCGCCCGGGTGCAGGCTCAGGTGCCGCACGTCCAGAGCAGGTGCGCCCTTCGGCGCGTTGATGTGCAGGATCACGCCGCGGGAGAAGTTGCTGGCGACCTGCTTGCTGAGGCTCGTGGAGGAGAAGCCCTTGTCCGTGACCTCCTGGCCTGTCTGCACGATGCCACCTGGGAACATTGCCTTGGCTGCTTCGGCCGGGATGCCGCGGTACAGCACGGTGTCGGCCTTCAGTTTCGCGCCCGCGATCGCCTCGTCGAGGTGCTTGATGGCTGGAGTCGCCTCGCCTCCCTCACGCAGTCTTTTGTTCATGGACGCCGCGGCTGAACCTGTGTAGTCACGCGCCGACTTGTGCTGCTTATCGGTAAGGTGTTCCACCGTGGAGACCGCATTCGCTGCCGCCTTCTGGGCGCTCTTCTTCTCGTGCTCAGCCTGCTGCTCCGCCCCCTTCATCGCTGCTGAATGCTTGTCGAGGTACATGTGTGCGGCGAGCTTCTGCGTGTCAGTGTAGCCAGATGGGTTCTCAACGATGTGGAGAGCCTGGGTGGTGGCCTCCATCTTTTCACCGGGCGTCATCTTGTAGTAGGCCTTGCCGCCGATGTAGTCAGACTCCTTCATCACGGGCGTTGGACCCTTGGGTGCTGCGGCCTTCATCTTCTGAGCTGCCTCCTGAGCCTTAGACTGCTCAGCAAGCGCATTCTGGTAGGCGATGTGCTCAGGTGAACCATTGGGCTTGTTGATGGCCTTGGTCCATGCCTCGTTGAGGTTCTTATTCGCCTGCGTCACTGCTTTTTCTGCTTCAGCCAGCGTTGTGGGCACCTTTGCGCTGTGGGCAGCCTTGGCAAAAGTCTCTGCGGCTTCTTTCTGGTGGCCCGTCTTGTACTCCTTGTCGAACTTATCGATGAAGGCCAACGCCTTGATGTACTCCTTCGAGTTGTTTTGTGCGGCAGCAGGTGAAGACACGACGGCTTTGGCGGCAGAGAGCGTGTTCATCTTCTGTGACATCGTCATGCCCTCGTATGGCAGGCCGCCATAAGGTTTCTCCGTGCCTGCCGGCTTCGGCATGTGCTGCTGAACGATCGACGCAATGGACCCAGGCTTCTCCTCAGCCTTCTTGATCGCCTCGCCACCCGACGCCTTCTTCTCCTTGTTCATCTGGCTCTTGTACCAGGCGACGCTCGCCGCAGTGGTCTTCGAGCCGAAGGCCTTCTGGGCCATCTCAGCAACCTTTGCCGCGCTGTGGCCCTCCGACAGCTTCTGCTTGGCGAACTGGGCGATGGACATCTTCGGCTTGCCGGAGCCGGCCACGTCGGTGTACTGGTTGCCGTGGAACTCGTGACCCTCCTCCTCATCGCACAGCACAGCGGTCGACGAATCGCCCCGCGCGTCCCTCCAGGCCTGGTCGAGCGCCAGGGAGAGCACCGCGCGTCGGAGCAGGCGGTCGGCCACGTCAGCCCTCCTTCTTGGTCTTGGGCTTCGCCTTCGAGAGCAATGCGCCGAGCTGGCGGAGCTCCTCGTTCGACAGGCCGCTGAGGTCAGCTCCTTCCGCGAAGTCGAACCGCGTCTGGGTGCCATCGACCTGGGCACGCTCCTTGTACTTCTCGGGCTTCAGGCCCTTGAGCAGGAATTGGATCAGAGCGTCCGAGTAGTTCCGCTTCACTGTGGTTGAGACACCCATGTAGAAGCCGACAGGTTCCTCAGTTCCCTCGAAGGCGCGCCTGGTCGCCTCCTCTTCGAGGAAGTCCGCGCCGAGCTGCTTGGCGTGCTCCAGGCGCTTCTTGAACTCGGGGTCGCTCTGCTCGCGCTGCCACACCGCCATCCGCGTGATCTTGGTGAGCTCGCAGGCCCGAGTGACGTTGCCGCCTGATGCGGAGACCCGGTAGAAGAACTCGTCCCACTGCTCCTTGGTCTTGGGAAGCTTGGGCTGCCCATTGGGCTTGTCTGCCTTTTTCCCGGTTGATCTGGGCATTGTGGTCGGTGCCTCCCTGCGCGTAACTATAAGCCCTTCGCGTCATCTTCGGCACTGTCTGGGGAGCCATCACTACCTCCGGGGGCAAAGTGAAGCGAGCCAGAGCGAGCAACGGCAAGCGACAGAAAATTTTTGCTTCACTTAGCGCTTCTCGATTGGGAGAGACAAGTGAAGCGAGCGAAAGCGAGCGCCGGCGTAGCTCAGGACTCAGTTCGCTTCACTGCTTCACTTTTTATTAGATAAATTATAGGAATTTCTTCTTTGTATATGACATAGATACTACCTTTTTTTCCATAGGGTTTCGGAGTATGCGCTGAAGTTTCGTTACGGAGAAGCATGGGATTCGTACCAAGCAGCTTGATCAGCAGTTTACGGTCCCACGAGCTTGCTTCACGATTTGCTTCGCGCTTCACTTTTAGCAGCCAAAGAGCTCAGAAGCTGAGCCTCCGTGTGCCCACTCGCTTCCAGTCTGAGTTCCAAAGCACCACGCAACCAGGAGCCGAAGGGCATCGAAAATGGGTTACGAGGCCACTCGTATGTGTCATGCTATTCGCACAGCAAAGGAGGTTCTGATGACGACGCGAAGCACGATCGAAGTCTTGGTGGGGTTCTCGCCGGACGTGCTGGAGAGGCTCGATAATGAGCTCGCCAAACGAACGACGGAGTGGGCGAAGCAGGGACACAAGAAGTTCCGGGAGCCTACAGCCGAAGAGGAGAGGACAGCGAGGCAGATGGCCAAGGATGATGGTGGGAACGTCAAGCGCGCCAACGAGTACTTGGCCAAAGCAACGAAGCTTACACGCGAGCTGACCAAGCCGAGCCGGCGTGGCCTGGTGGTGGAGGCCGTCCTTGCGTGGCTTGAGGCCCAGAAAAAATAAGGTTTACACTTGAGACACTCGTCGGATACAGTTCGAACAAGCCGAGCGGGGAGGACCCGACGGCCGGACAGCACCGGGCCCGTCCAGGTAGCAGTCCGATCCCAGTGGGACTCCCGCCCGCGCCGAACTCAGGTCCTCCCCGCAAGGCCCACGGGATGCAGCACAGGAGACGGGTATGGCAGGTAGCACCAAAGCGAAGCCGTCCAAGGCGCCAAGTGGCACGGGCGCGAAGAAGCCTGGAAGGCCAGGTACAACGTCGGTCAAGGACCTGGAAGCCGCAGTGAGGGCCAAGCTGGCAACTTCACTGCTGTCGCCCGAAGATGCGAAACGCATGGGGGTGAGGATTCGAAGCGCGCAGGAGATGGCCGCGCTGAAGCTCCCTGCCGGCGCCACGTTCGAGTTGCCCTACTTCGGGCTGGATGGCAAACCAACTGGGTTCCGTAGGTGGCGCTATGTCGAGGACCTGAGGAACGATTTCCAACGCAAGGCAGGGGCAAAGCAGCTCCGCTACGTGCAGCTAGCCGACTCGCCTGTCGAGGCCTACTTCCCGCCCTTCGCCGATTGGCGCAAGATCGCCAAGGACCCATCAGTCGCGGTGGTGTTCACGGAGGGCGAGCTCAAAGCAGCCTGCGTGACTCGGCACATTGCGCCGTGCATCGGCCTTGGTGGTGTCTACTCATTCAGGTCCGCACGCCTGGGGCAGGAACTGCTGCCTGAGCTCAAGGACTTCAAGTGGGAAGGGCGCACTGTAGCAGTCGCCTTCGACTCGGACTCCTCGCGCAACCCGATGGTGTCGGCGGCGAGAACAGAGCTATGCAGGCGACTCACCCAGCTCGGCGCGATACCCACCGTTGCTCTGGTGCCTGACGCCGCCGACGGCACGAGGCAGGGCGTGGACGACATGGCCCACGCAGAAGGACTGGATGCCGTGGTCGAGGTGCTGTCGGCTGCCGAGCCCTTCGGCCCCGCGGAGGCGCTCCACGAGATGAGCTCGGAAGTCGCCTATGTCCGCGACCCGGGCATGGTGGTGGAACTGGCGACGGGCTTGAAGATGCGAGCGAGCGACTTCTGCAACCACGTCTACTCGAACCGGCACTACACCATGAAGGTGGACAAGCCGGACGGTGGCTTCAAGCTGCTGAAGGTGCCTACCGCGCGGGCTTGGTTGGACTGGCCGTGTCGGCTGGAGCTGAAGCGCATGACCTACTCGCCAGGTGAGGATCGCATCACGGCTGCAGGTGAGATGAACACTTGGCGGGGTTGGGGCGTGGAACCGGCTCCGGGTGATGTCACCCCATGGCGTGAGCTGCTCGACCACCTGTTCGGCAAGGGAACACCGGAGCGCGCATGGTTTGAGAGGTGGTGTGCCATCCCGCTCCAGCAGCCTGGCGCGAAGATGTTCACGGCCTGCGCGATCTGGGGTAGGCTCACCGGCACGGGCAAGTCGTCGGTCGCCTACTGCCTCAAGAAGATCTACGGATCGAACTTCACGGAGATTGGCGACGAGGAGCTGAAGGACGCGCGGAATGAGTGGGCCATCGACAAGCAGTTCACCCTAGGTGATGACGTTACGGGGCAGGAGCAGCGCAAGCACGCAGACCGCTTGAAGGCGATGATCACGCGATCGGAGATGCGCCTGAATCCCAAGTACGTCCCAAGCTACACGGTGCCGGATCGGGTCAACTACCTGTTCACCTCCAACCATCCGGACGCGTTCTTCCTTGAGGACGACGACCGCCGGTTCTTCGTGCACGAGGTGACAGCGCCACCGCTGCCTGACTCGTTCTATGAGAAGCTCAAGGAGTGGCGGGATTCGGAAGCCGGTGCTGCCGCGCTGTTCCACCACCTGCTCTGCTTGGACCTCGCGGGCCAAGGACCTTCGGACAGAGCGCTACGCACGGCGGCACGCGAGGCGATGATCGAGGACGGTCTGTCCGACATCGGCAGGTGGGTGCGCTCGCTGAGGGACGAGCCCGATGCTGTTCTGCGCTTTGGTGCTGTGAAACTCACCGGCGACTTGTGGAGTGGTGCAGACCTGCTTCGCGTCTATGATCCAGAGGGACGTGGACGCGCAACTGCCGGTGGTATGGCGCGCGAGCTGAAGCGGGCTGGGATTCCGCTCGCCTACAAGGGGATGCAGGTGAGGACGGGTAAGGGTCCCCAGCGTCTGTTCGCCGTGAGGAACCCAGAGCGCTGGGTGTCGTGTGCAAGTGGTGAAGCGTCACGACACTATGATTCCACTCGCAGCGAGCACGGATCCAATGCAGGCAAGGCTTCGAATCCCTTGAAAAAGGACCGAAAAAAATAGGTTACGTGGTCGGCCGTCGGCGGTAACTTAATAGCTCGGGAGTGCAGTGCAGCGGCGGGAGGTGAGGCATGGCGGGAGCGTCCGCAGTGTCTGAGGTTACCAGGCGGAATCTGGAGGACGACGCGGGCAAGTGCCTGTGCGGCGAGCCTCTGTGCCCAAGCGGGAACTGCTGCCGGTGCTCGGACTGTTTCAACTGTCCCGAGGCTGAGGAGGTAGAATGATGTGGGGCTTCTACTCGATGCTTGGTGTGCCGCGTGGCTCATCGCAGCAGGAGTTCGACGATGCTTGGCGTGAGCTATCCCGGGCCAAGCACCCGGACGTGTTCCAGGCCCAAGGGTTGGAAGGTGAGGCATTGGCCAAGGTCACCGAGGAGTTCGCTCGCCTGACCGAAGCGCGCAGCTTCACCAAGTCTGCCGAGGATCGGCGACGCTACAATGCTTGGCTCGACCTGTTCGGCTCGAGGTGTGTGAGATGCGCAGGCAAGGGCACAATCCTCAAAGGGCTTGACGGTAGGCGTCGAACGTGTCCGGAGTGCTCAGGTCATGGCGCTATGGCTGTGGTGGTGTCAGGAAAGGGAGGGCGGTCGTGAGTTGCACGGTGGTGTGGTACAAGCAGTCGAACGTCGACGTCACGGAGCAGTTCCTTGGCAGGCGGCTGACGGTGGAGGAGTGCTGGGCCAAAGCGGATGCAGTGCTTGTCTCCGGCCCCAAAGCCGCGGAGCGGCTGACGGACCATCTGCGGCGGTCAGGCTGCGTCGCGAGGTGGGAAGACGGTGAGCCTGAGGGCTACTTCACAGGGAGGCGGCAGTGAGTGCACTGACGGACAACAAGGCGAAAGTAAAGGAGCTCAAGACTGCAATCATCCCATTGCGGGCAGCTCTAACAAAGGCCACAAAAGAATTGGAACATGCTGAGCGCGAGTTAGGTAAAGTGGAGAGTGAGCTTGCTGCTGCATTATCCATCGAGTTCGTAGCGCGTAAGAAGATCACCGCTGACGACGTGGTGCTGTCTGATGCGCCGAATGTTCCATGGTTCGGACACATCAAAAATTTCATTGAGTGGCTGAAGAAGAACCCCACCAAGCAGAGGCCTTATATTGAGTGGAATGGGCACATTTACATCACTGCCGATCTGCTGGAGGGCAGGTGGAAGGAGACGCCCGCCCTCATGGAGCACATAAAGGGCTTGGCGAAACACACAAGAAACGGAGGTCGGCAGTGAACATCTTCGCGCTCGACATGGATCCCAAGCTTGCCGCACGAGCCCACTTCGACAAGCACGTCGTCAAGATGGTGGTGGAGACGGCTCAGCTGCTCAGCACCGCCTGGCGTGAGACCACAGTCGTCGGAGCGCGCTACAGCATTCCCGCCGAAGCCTACAAGTCCACGCACCGGAACCATCCGTGCGCTCGGTGGGCAAGGCAGACTGCCGGCAACTACTTGTGGCTCGCCGCGCTGGGCAAGGAGCTGTGCCTGGAATACACGCGCCGCTACGGGCGAGTGCACAAGACGGAAGCCGTGATGGACGCGCTCCGGCAGGTGCCCCACAGCATGCGCAGCCTGCCGACGTGGGTGACGCCGTTCGCCCTGGCGATGCCCGAGGAGTTCCACCCTACCTGGCCTGCCGGCAAGCTGCCCACTCAGCAGGAGGTGATCGAGCGACATGTCGGTGCTTACCGTGACTACTACCTGACGGACAAGGCGCACTTGCTGGCCTACCGTAACTGCGAGCCACCTGCATGGGTGCTGCTGGAGCAAGCTGCCGACGCCGGTCTGTTGAGGAAGTGAGCCATGGCACTAGTGGGGATCAAGTATGACGTGAGCGTGTCGGCTGCCGTGCCATCGCGAGTGGTGCTAAGGAGAAAGGACAAGCAGCCGATGCGATGGGATAACAAGCCCTCGTCTTACTTCATGACGGCAGACCAGGCGGACCTGCTGTTGAGACTGGCTGCATGGACCAACGCTTTCGGGCCTAACATTCCAGGCTCGCACACCTTCGTCATTCCGAAGCGTGACCACAAGGATTTCGACTCGCTGCTCGGTCGGCGTTTTGTGCGCCTGACGTCTGACAAGGGATGGTGGCCGGAGCGCAGGTCGGACGCACTCGAGCTCGGCCTGTGGGAACTGACGAACCTTGGGAAGAACGTCGCCAAACACCTCGAAGCCTGTTCTGATCTGCTGGCCACGGTCGGAGCAGGACCCAAGACCTGGCCGAAGGAATGCGGTGCAGAACCGCTGGAGGTGAGCGTGAGTGAGGAGACGAAGGTCGAAGCAAAGCCCAAAGCGCCCAAGTGGACAGCGCAGGATCAGAAGCTGTTGGACGCACTGGTGGCGCGGCGCGAGCTTGCCATGCAGGAGCGGCACGAGCGACTCTACACTGTCTTGAACGAGTTCCACTATCGGGAAATGCGGACTGACGAACTGACGAACGAGCTGCTCAAGCACGCGAGCGTTGTCGGTCCGTTGCTCGTTGAGCTGTCGGAAGGGGTGCAGCCATGAAGGCCAGGACCTACATCGGTTCAGGATCTGGTAAGCTACACTTGGAGGTAGGTGGTGTCACACTGGCCACCGAAGGTGATCTGTGCCGTGACGCAGAACTGCGGATTACCTTTAACTCCAATGTATGGCATCGCGGTATGCTGACACATGTCGAGAATGTTTTGAATTTTGCGCTGAAGCGCGAGGCGGAGGGAGCATGACGCCACAGGAACTGATTGAGAAGCTCAAGCGGGCAGACGCCACCGAGCT
This sequence comes from Armatimonadota bacterium, assembly GCA_029777735.1. Lineage (GTDB taxonomy): Bacteria > Armatimonadota > Zipacnadia > Zipacnadales > FEN-943 > JAKORR01. Next base: position 11,343 of record JAKORR010000905.1, read on the forward strand.
GTGCGTGGACTTCGTCAAGGAATGCTACGGCAAGCCTGCCGACGACGGCTTCGACGTGGTGGCCGTCACCGTGTGGGATAGCACATTCTCCGGCACCCGCTATGTCACTCTTCATATGGGCACGCCGAGGATGGTCTCGGGAATGGATGCCTACACGCTCGACGTGGCCGAAGGCGAGGTGCGGCTATGACCAAGTCCTGGTTGATGCTGGCGCCATCCAAGAGCATAACCGAGGAGCAGCTGAAGGGCTTGAGCTACCCTCGGCTGGTGTCGCCCAAGATCGACGGCATCCGCTCCGGCGTTAGGGAGAACGCACTGCTTACCCGGTCGGAGCTCGACGTGCCGAACCTGTTCACCCGCGGCCTGTTCGCCAGGCGCGGCTTGGCCGGCTTCGACGGGGAGCTGACTGTTGGGCCTCCCTTTGGCGACGGCGTGATGGGTCGCACCTCCAGCGGCGTGATGGCGAGGGAGGGAGAGCCGGACGTGCACTACCACGTGTTCGACCTGCACGACTCCCGTGAGGACAAGGGCTTCGACGACAGGTTCGAGTGCCTGGTGGACCGGGTGTGTGCCCTGCCGAAGGAGCTCAGGTCCAGGGTGCACTTCGTGCCACACCACGTCTGCCAGAGTGCCGACGATGTGCTGGAGCTGGAGAAGCGGTGGCTCGAGCAGGGCTACGAGGGCGCCATGGTGCGCGACCCGAATGGGCTCTACGTGCCCTGGAAGCGGACCACGATCAAGCAGGCAAACGTGCTCAAGCTGAAGCGCTTCGAAGACGGCGAGGCAATCATCCTGGGCTTCGAGGAGGAGATGGAGAACACCAACGAGGTCGGCAACCGCGGGCGCAGGACCTCGCACAAGGCCGGGTTGATTCCAAAGGGACGGCTCGGTGCACTGGTGGTGCGGATGGTCAATGGCCGCTTCGCTGGAGAAGAGTTCTCGGTCGGAAGTGGTCCTGGCTTTGCCAACGGGGAGCGCGACAGGCTGTGGGCAGAGCGACATCACCTCAAGGAGCTGCTGATCACCGTGAGATACTTCCCCACGGGAACGAAAGACAAGCCGCGGTTCCCGACGTTCCGCGGATTCAGGGTCCCAGGGACCTAAGGAGGGCAAGATGCTTGGATACGCAAAGGTCGAGGCTGGTGCAGAGAAGCGGCGCCAGGAGTTCACAGAGGCTGCTAGGCCACTGGTGAAGTACCTTGCCGAGAACCACCACCCGCACGTGACCGCCTTGGTCACAGGCAATGGCGCTGAGCTCCTCGAGGGTTTGTGCGCTTTCACAGACGACACGTTCGTCAAGGACTGAGGAGGACCGCATGGTCGTGAGGAAGTCAACCAAGAAGGGCGCGGATACCGCCCAAGCCAAGGAGCTGCGGA
>JAKORR010000906.1 GCA_029777735.1 Armatimonadota bacterium
ATATAGCTCGATGCACGCGGCGATGATAAATACAGTTGGCTTAGAGCACTTACGGGGATCCAGGCCTAGGTCACCTGCCCCACGCGTAACCACCAAGCGTATGTAGGCATCGCGCAGACCGTTGGCGCGTACTGTCTCCACCACGGCTTGGCACATCTCTTCGCGCGTCATGGGCATCTGGAGGCTGATGGCGTGCGCAGATCTGTACAATCGGCCGACATGCTCCTCGAGTCGGAACACGCGCCCGTTATAGGCACGGATCCCCTCGAACACACCGTCGCCATACAACAAGCCATGGTCAAACACTGACACCGTGGCCTTTTCCGCTGGAACCAGCTCACCGTTCAGGTAAACCAAACAGGACATGTAACATTCCTTCTCGAGTGCGACCCTTGTGGATATCGATAGCGAATGGGGCTGCGATGGCCCTACCGGGGGGCGAAACCTGACGTCTCAGGCCTCGCCCCCCGGTCAATCCTCCCGTGCCCTAGGCCCACGTCATCTCGCCCGGCGGCTCGGAGATGATCATATGCTGCAGGAAGGCGACCGCCTTGCGGAAGCCTTCGTCGACAGTCATGAGGCTGTCTTCGTGCTCGATACTCAGCACTCCGTCGTACCCGACCATGCGAAGCGTCGAGATGAAGTCGCGCCAGACATCCTCGCCATGGCCATAGCCGACTGTACGAAAGATCCAAGCGCGATGGGGCTCATCTCCGTAGTGCTTTGTATCCAGCACCCCGAAGACATCTGAGACCCAAGGGTAGACACGGCAGTCCTTGGCGTGGCAATGCTTGATGACTTCGCCATACTCGGCCAGTTTGCGGACCGCCTTCGACGGGTCGATGCCTTGCCAGAAGAGGTGCGACGGGTCAAAGTTCGCGCAGATGCGGTCTGCGTACTTCTCCGGGACCGATGACCGCAGCCTTATCAACGTCTCGGGATTATACACCAGGAAGTTCGGGTGCATCTCGAAGCAGACATACACCCCGTGCTGCGCAGCGAACTGAGCTTCCTCGCTCCAGTAGGGGATAGCCACCTCATCCCACTGGTACTGTAGCGCGGCCAGGTGGTCCTCAGGCCACGGCGCGGTGACCCAGTTGGGCGTTTTGTCGCCCTTGGCGCCGGCCGGTAGCCCCGAGAAGCTCGCCACGCACTCGATACCCATCTTCCCGGCGAGTTGCGCCGTGGCCCTCCAAACCTCGTGGTTCTTCCGGGCCGTTGCGGTCTTCGGATGCAGCGGATTGCCATGACAGCTCAGAGCCGAGATGACCAGACCACGGCTCGCCACTGCGTCCAACAGGGCCTTCCGAGCCTTGTCGTCCTCGAGGAGCTTGAAGGGGTTGCAATGCGCATTACCGGGGTAATTGCCTGTACCAATCTCCACCGCCTCGATCCCCAGTTCGACGAAATAGTCCAGCACTTCCTCCAGCGGCTTGTTGCTCCACGCTACTGCGAAAGCCCCGACTTTCATAGGAAAGACCTCCTTTGGCATTCCGGCCCAGTGCCGATCCCGAACCGGGCTTGGAGTCCTGTTGCGTTACCCGGAGCAGCTCATGCCGAGTCTCCATTGTTTGTATATCCGTCCTGACGGTACTGCTTGTTAGGTGCTTCAGCATCCCGCTGCCCCGTCAGCCTGGCGTCCACTCGACGCTCTCATGAGCCATGCACTCCTACGAGACCCTCTCGGCCAGCTAGCCCACAAAGATCCAACGCTGGCCCTTCCCAAAGGGCCTACTGAGCAGCCTTGCCCACTTGCCTGTTAAACCTTCGGCACCCGCACCCAGGCACCTTCCTTCGTCGCCTGCTCGCACGCATGAAGAACTGCCTGAGTCCTACAACCCGAAGCGAAGGTTGGCTCTGGACTGGGTCCACCCTCGGCTATAGCTTGCAAGATATCGGCCACGGTGTTGATGAATGTATGTTCATAGCCGATGATATGGGCAGTGGGCCAATATCGGGGCCCACCTCCGGGCAGCCCCATGTACGGATGCACCGGGTCACTGGCCTGAATCAACCTGAAACCGCTGCGGTCCGCCGGATCGGTTCCGCTGCAGTAATAGAGCTCGTTCATGCGCTCTAGGTTGAAGATGACGGAGCCCTTGCTCCCATTGATCTCGAACCAGTTGTAGTTCTTGTGGCCGGCGGCGAACCGCGTTGCCTCGAAGGTTCCAAGTGCACCGCTGCGAAATTCTGCCAGGGCGACAACTCCATCGTCAACATCGACCCTGCCCATCGCGCCCGCAGCAGCCGCCCCCCCGAGTCCTCCATCAACCGCCGACGCCTTCGGCCTCTGCTTCACCCAAGTCTTCATCGTACACGAGACGCGGGAGATATCACCCACCAGCCAGAGGGCCAGGTCGACGCTGTGTGCCATCAGGTCGCCCAGCGATCCAGACCCGGCCACGCGCTTCTGGAAGCGCCACATGAGCGGCACTGCCGGGTCCATGGCCCAGTCCTGCAGGTACAACGCACGCCAGTGGTAGATCTCGCCTAGGTCCTCATTCTCCACCATCTTGTGGACCAAGGCCACTGCCGGAGCGCGCCGGTAGTTGTGGCACACTGTGTTGATGACGCCCGCCTTTTGCACGGCGTCTCGGGCCTTCTTGGCGTCTTCAAGGCTGGTCGCCAGCGGCTTCTCACAGAAGACATGCTTGCCGGCCTTGGCGGCCTTGATTGCCAACTGCGCGTGTACGTTGTTCGGCGCGGTGATGTCGATCAGGTCGATATCATCCCGTGCAGCCACGGCCTCAATAGAGTACTCCGTTTCCTCCCAGCCGAACCGCGCGGCCATCTGGTCGCACAACTTGCGCTGGCGCCCTACCAGCACACGCATTACTGGTCGCACCTGCAGCTCGGGGAAATAGAAGGAAACCTGACGATAGGCGTTGCTGTGCGCACGCCCCATGAACTGGTAGCCCACCAATGCTACCCTAATCTCGTCCATCCCGGTATCCCTCCTGGCTCTCGAAGGTAGCTCGCTGTTAAAACAAGTTTCCGTGCGCCGCAGAGTTTCCCTCCTGCTCCTCGCTAGACTGTGAGACCTCAGAGCTCGATCGCGGTCGTAGCCAGACTATCGTACTCGTGTCCCACCGTGAGGATGATGATTTGAGTAATCTCAGCCAACTCTCTCAGCACTGCCAGGGCCGAAGCCTTGCGATCTTCATCAAAGGCGATCAAGGGCTCGTCAAGCAACAGCGGCGGCCCGTCCTGCGGCCAGAGGGTCTTATACGTGGCCAGTCGCAACGCCAGGTAGATCTGCTCGCGCGTGGCGTAGCTCAGGATGTCGGCTTTGGCTGGGCCCTGTTTGGCTGCCACCTGCACCAGCGGCGCTCCGTCGGCGTCGAGCACCATCTCGTTATAGCGCCCCAAGGTAAGACGTTCCAGCAGGCTTGCCGCTTGGGGCAGCAGAACCTCGCGCGCCGAAGCCCTCACCTCGCGAATTGCTCGTGCCAGAAGGTCCACAACAGTTCCCAGCACCCGTTCCTGTCGCACCGCACTTGCCAGCTCGTGCTCAGCTGCTTCCAACTCGGCCACAGCCACCAGCGCCTCAGCTGCCGCGCCGCGCACTGAGCTGAGCGTGCCCTCGGCAGACGCAACCTGCCGTGCCGCCTCTTGCTCCTCTTCGCGCAGTCTCTGCAGGGACACCTGCAGGCTCCCATACTCCTGCTCGCTCATCGCCGCGATCTGCATTTCAGGCTGATCGAGCTGCTGCATCAGCGTCCGCTCCTGGACCTGCTGTCGCGCCAGGTCAGCCTCCAAGTCCGGCAGGCTGGTGCCTTCCAGAGCCTGCTGCAGCCGAGCTTCCAACTGGTTGGCCCGGGCTTGAAGCCTCTCATGCTCCTCAGCGCGGCTCCTGGCGGTAGCCAGATCAGCTACGCCCCATTCCTCGAGTTGCTCTCGCACCAGCCTGACCAGGTCCTCGGCGGCCTCCCTCCCCTGAGAGGCCTGTTTGCCCAGACCTTCAGCCCTCGCTTGCCGGGCAGAGTGGGCCTCGCGGATCCGCGCCGTCTTCTCTATCGCCATCACGCGCTGCTGCGCTAGAGCGCTCGGAGAGGTCACGCCGTAGCATCTCAAGAGCGCCACCAGTTCCTCGGCGCGCTCGTCGAGGAGACGCCGGGCTTCATCGATTGCCGCCATGTCCACCGCGCGGCGACAGAGCAGGTCCAGTAGGCCTACCAGAGCGACCAAAGCAGCCACGCCCCAGACTATCGCTATCCCGACAGGGGGCAACGCTGACCGCGCGAGAAGAGCCACAACAGCGATGACTGCAGCCGCTGCGAGCAGAAAAAGGCCCCGCGTGCGCCGACCGGCGACCTTGGCCTGGGCCTCTTCCTGCTGTCTTTCCAGCTCCCGCAATCGCGCTTCAGCCTGGGACTTCTCCTCAGCAAGCGCGGAAGCTCGGACGACGTCTTGCTCGCTCGGCACCTCGCGCATCGCCGCTTCAAGCTGGACACGCAGCTCTTCCGCGGCCTGTGCATCCTCCTTAGCCTGCTGCTGGGCCGTCATGGCTTGCTCGCGGAGTTGGTTAGCCTGCTGGCTCTTCTCTTCCAGGGCGCGCACTTCCTCGGGCCGAAGCGCCGCAGCAGCAGCCAATCGGTCTCTGACCTCCTCCAGCTCACGCCGCAGGGCTACCGCCTGGCCAATACGCTGGCTGAGTTGCTCCTTCTTCTTCCTCGCCTCCGCCAGGCTGGCCTCGATTTCTCTGCGATGGCGCGCCGCCTCCAGCAGCGGCTCCAGACGCTCCAGCTCCCTGCGGCATCGGACCAGACGCTCCTGGGCCTCCAAGAGCTGAGCCCTGGCCTGCTCCTCCAGGTTTCGGCGTGTGAGAAGCCCCTGCTGTTGGCCGTCGCCGTGGAGTTTGCGTTTCGCTGTCTCCACCAGTTCCCGAGCCCTGGCCACGGCGCCGGGGTTGCGCGGCGCGGGACGATCCATCCCCCGCGCATAGTCGCTGTGACGCTTTTCAAGTTCACGTTGGACCGCTACTGGGTTCACCGCGCTGCCGCCGGCCAGCACAGCCTGGGCGAGCACTTCGTCCAGGTCCTTGGCCCGCTGCACCGCGACCCACTCCCCCTGACGCAGATGAGCTGTGGCGAGGTACTGCTGTTCGCTGGACTGCGTCAGGCCCACCATCTCGGCTAGGCGGGTGCGCACCCGCTCGTCGGCGGTGAGGCGTTCCGAACCGTCTAGGGCTTCGAGCACCGAGCGCCCTGCGGCGTAGTCCCGCAGAACCCGCCACCCACGGCCCGCGTGCTCGAACTCGGCTTCAAGCACGTACATCTCGTCAGTACCCCAGCTCTGCCAGCGACGGTAATCGTCGGCGCTTGTCGTGATGGGGGCCGAGCCGAGCAGGACTTTGGCGATTGCCTCGGCCAAGGTGGACTTGCCAGCCTCATTGGGGCCACGCACTAGGTTGACGCCGCCCGCGAAAGACCATTCGCCCTGCCCGAGGCAGCCGAAGTTCTCAATCCGCAGATGGCGGAGGATCATTGCCCTTCCTCCCTGCCTCCCAGCAGGTAGCAGCCAAGTAACAAAGCCTCGCGCAGTATTGCTGCTTCCTCTGCCGCACCGGTTCCAGAAAGCGCCTGAGTGTCCTGGTCCGCTGTTGTCGCGCGCTTCTCAGCCTCGGCCAAGGCTTCGTGGGCGAGGCGCACGAAGCGTCCCAGCACTGTGAAGTCTCCGGCCTGAGCCGCCGCCTCCACGTCGGGCACCGGCGTGGTCTCGTCTCTGAGGTCTAGGCAGAAGAACCTGTCGGCCATCTTGCCTAGGATGCCAGCTAGGTCCAGCGCCGCTGGGCGTTCCCTCGGCCCTTGCACCCGCACGCGCAGTAACGCCTGCGCGTCGGCCATCTCGGCTAGCCGTGCCTCCAGTGACTGCACCCTCGGCTCCGCCAACTCGGTCCACTGCCACGCTTGACTGCCCAAGCCCGTCAGCTCTCCTGTCGCGAAGGGCTCGAAGTCTACCGAGCCGTCCTCTCGTACGGTCACCCACAAGGCCTGGCCCTTGCCCACATGCCCAAGGTCCATTATCTCGGGCGCGCCGCTGTAGACCAGTCGCGTGTTCCCGACCGCATGGATTTTGGTGTCGTGGTAATGCCCAAGCGCGACGTAGGACACCGGCCAGCTTGCCGCTTCTTCCGGGATGAGCACACAGTTCTGCGGCGATTCCATCGGATGCGGGGGAAAGCACGTGTGGGCCGCAGCCACCAACCGCATCCCGGACGGCCACTGGCGCCAGGTCAGGGCCTTGGCAGCCTGCCAGGGCAGCGCCACGATCCCCAGGTCCAGATCCTCCAACTCGATCAGCCCTGGCTCGGTAGCCACATAGATTCGCTCGGCCAGCAACCGCCACTCCGGCCGCTGGTACAGGAACGCAGGGTCGTGGTTGCCCGCAACTATCACCACGCGCAGGCTTGGGGACGCGCCGAGGGCTGCGGACAGGATACTCACGGCTTTCTCAACGAAGGTGCCGAACACGGCCTCCTTGTCGAGCAAATCGCCGACAATCAACAGCACGTCGGCTTGCTCCGATGCGGCACGGCACACTCGCTCGAAGGATTGCTCGATCAACCGATGATGAGCTGCCGTGGCTTGGCCCAAGCCGGCCATTCGGCCCAGATGTATGTCGCTCGTATGTAAAATTCTCACGGACCGAAGCATGGATGATACACGTCCTCGCTAGCACTCCGAGGGCTAGTACCAGGCTTGTCCCTAGCCTTCCAGGTGTCTATCATTGAGAAAGCTTCTGAGCAGGAGACCCAGGGCGGTGTCTGTCTTTCGGTTCCGAAAATTCGTGCGTTCAGCCGGTTGGGGCATGTTAACGCGGCCCGACGTAGTGTTCAACCGGCTGCTCAACAATTACGAGATGACACGTAGGGCTGTGCGAATGCTCAGTCAGCCCTCGAAAATCGAGGTTGAGATCACCAACCGCTGCAACCTGGCCTGTGTCCATTGCCTTCGCTCGAAGCGCGGCTTCAAGGCACAGTTGGGCGACCTCTCTCCAGAGGACTTTGACGCTATCTTGCGTCAGTTCCCATGCACCCTGACTCTCACAATGGCAGGCTTCGGTGAGGGACTGATGCATCCGCACTTTCTCGAGATGGTGCGGGTTGCTCGAAGCCGATTGCCCAACGCCAACATCTTGAGCTATACAAACGGCCTGTTGGTCGGTGATATAGTGAGCGCCGAAGACCTAGTTCGCTCCGGGCTTGGCCAGCTTCACTTCTCACTTGACGCCGCACGACCAGAGACCTACGCCATAGTGCGCGGCAACCCTTACTTTCCACGTATACTCGAGAACATTCGAGCGGTGATAGAAGCCAGGCAGCGCCTTGGCTCGCCCAGGCCCTTCGTGGGCGTCAACTTCACGATGATGAACGAGAACTTCCACGAGGCCGCGGAGTACGTGCGGCTGGGGGTGGACCTCGGCGTGGACTACATCGCCCGTCCGGCGCTGATTCTTACCCATTGGGGCTACTCCGACGGCGCCCGCCGGATCCCCCGTCAGGAACTTGTCGAGGCGCTCACGCAGGCCCGGCAGGCGGCTGTCGAGACTAGTGCGCCTATGCCCTTGGGCGACTACATGACCGACCCCGCCGAGTATTTTGCCCACTACGAGGAGCGCCGCTCGCAGGCCTATCGTCGCTGTATCTTCCTATGGAACTATATCCAGATCGACCCCTTCGGCAACCTCAAACTCTGCTGTCTTCACCCGGTGGCGGCGACCCATGTCTGGGGCAACGTGCTGGACACTCCCTTCCGCCGACTCTGGAACAGTGAGGCGCTCCAGGCCGCGAGACAAGCTGTGCGTGAGGGCAGGGTCCCGCTCGCGCCCTGTGCCCAGACCTGCGTGCGGCCTGATCCTGAGCTAGCCGACTGAAGAAGACGGTTGTGAGGCTGAGTCAGTGTGGCAGCGATCTTGCGAGTGGTGCCGTAGGAGTGTGGTTGACCGCTTCGGCCCAGTGTGAGGCTTTGCGCTATAATAAGGCCGCCATGCGGATAATCGGCATCGACCCTGGCCTGCAGGTGACCGGCTATGGAGTCATCGACTACGAGCGCGGCCGGCACGCACTGGTAGAAGGCGGTATCATCGAAACCGACCCCAAGGCTGGTCTTCCCGCCCGTCTCGCTGCACTCTACCGCGGCCTCGACACGGTGGTGCGACAAACACAGCCCGACGTGGCGGTGGTCGAGCAGCTATACTCGAAGTACAGCCACCCACAAACGGCACTTCTCATGGCTCACGCCCGGGGCGCTACACTGCTGGCTCTCTCCCATAGGAGCGTGGAGATGGTCAGCTACACGGCCTCCATGGTCAAACGTGCCCTTGTCGGTCACGGTCGGGCGAGCAAGAGGCAAGTGGCAGGCATGGTCGCTCAGATGCTCGGCGTGTCCCTAGACGACATCAGCGATCATGTTTCCGATGCCTTGGCGCTGGCCCTGTGCCATTCCACGCCCTGGGCACTGGCCCAAGGGCCCGGCAGCGGCCGCTTTGTAGCCCTAGACGGGCAGCTCTGTGCTCCCCACCTCCCCTTCCGCCGACGCAGGCGACTATAACCTCCGGCGGACGGGGCTCAAGGCGCTGCTAATGAGGTGACCTTGTCAAATGATATCGAGGCTTCGTGGTACATTGAGAAGGGTCCGCGACGATCACTGCGAGTTAGACGTCGGTGGCGTCTGCTACCAGGTGCTCCTGCCCCTAGCTGTGGCCGAACACCTCTCGGAACGTCCCTTCGGCAGCGAGGTGGAGCTACACACCTACCACTACCTACAGCTCGATCCGCAGAAGGCGGTGCCAGTGATCCTGGGCTTCGAGGACGAGTACCAGCGCGGTTTCTTCGAGCTGCTCCTGCAGGTACCCA
>JAKORR010000907.1 GCA_029777735.1 Armatimonadota bacterium
CACGCTTTACAGCTTGGACGATGGCGTCCTTATCGGTCACGACCTCGAGGCGTGACACAGGCCTCGGAGGCGTCATGGAACCGCTGGTAGTTCTCTGGCCCCTGGCGGCTCTAGCACCGGCCCAGTAGCCGGCCAGAGCTCCGGCCGCAACGCCCATGACCAAGGCCACAAGCACGACGGTGAGAAGGCTGGGTCTTCGCTGCTCAACGTACATGTTCCACCTCAGAGCTGCTTGATCACGTTGGCCATCTCAATGGCGCTCATGGCAGCCTCGAACCCGCGGTTGGGTAGCTTTGCACCGGCGCGTTCGATGGCCTGTTCGAGGGTGTCGGGGGTAATGACGCCGAAGATGACGGGTACTCCGGTAGCCATTCCAGCCTGGGCAATGCCCTTGGCGGCCTCAGAGGCCACGTACTGGGCATGGCCGGTTGCTCCCTGGATCACCGCGCCAAGCGCGATGACGGCGTCGTAGGCGCCGCTCTCGGCCATCTTCTTGGCCGCCAGAGGCAGCTCGAAGCACCCCGGTACCCAGGCCACCGTGATGTCGTCCTCGACCGCCCCATTGCGGTGCAAGGCGTCCAGCGCTCCTTCCAACAGGCGGTCGGTAATAAAACTGTTGAACCGGCTCACCACGATCCCGAATCGGAGACCTGTGGCATCAAGCTGTCCCTCAAGAACCTTTGCCATCAGCAGCACCTCCTGGGGCAGGCAAGCCGTGGAAACGCACTTGCCTGTCTGGGACTCACCGGGTCTCTTGCAACTCACTGGGCCTCGTCCGAGCTGCTCTTGGCGACATCCTCGACCTCTTGCTCTGTGTGGAGTATGTGACCCATCTTGTCTCTCTTGGTCGCTAGATAGTTCCGAGTGTACTTGGTGGGCGGCACTTCTAGAGGCACCCGCTCCACTACCTCAAGCCCATAGCCATCCAACGCCGCGAACTTCCTCGGGTTATTGGTCATCAGCCGCATACGCCGCACGCCCAAATCCACCAGCACTTGCGCCCCTAGGCCGTAGTCGCGCATGTCGACAGGGAATCCTAGGGCCAAGTTCGCCTCCACGGTATCCATGCCTAGGTCCTGAAGGTGGTAGGCCCGGATCTTGTTGGTGAGGCCTATGCCACGACCTTCGTGACCAGGAATGTACAGTACTACTCCGCACCCAGCTTCCTCGATCTTGGCTAGTGCCGCGGCTAACTGAAAGCCACAGTCACACTTGAGCGACCCCAGCGCATCGCCGGTCACACAGCCCGAATGTACGCGGACCAGAGGTGCCTCGACAGAGGAAGGATCACCTTTCACTATGGCCAAGAACTCCTGCTCGCCGACGTCAGCCTCGTAGACCAGGGCGCGAAACACACCGAAGCGCGTGGGCAGTTCGGCCTCAGAGACACGCCGCACCAGTTTCTCCGTGCGCCGCCGGAAACGAATAACATCCGCCAGGTACACCAAGCAGATGCCGTGCCTCTCGGCAAAGGCGCTCAGGTAATCCGATCCCGCCGCTTCGCCCCGCTCGTCAAGCACCTGGGCCGTCAAGGCCGCCGGAAAAAGGCCTGCTAGCCGTGCCAGATCAACCGCTGCCTCAGTGTGTCCAGAGCGCCGAAGCGTCCCCCCGGGCGCGGCCTGCACGGGCTGCACGTGACCTGGCCGCACCAGATCATGGGCATCACTCTTAGGATTGGTTAGCACTTGCACCGTCGTCGCGCGGTCCTCGGCGGAATCGCCCGTGGTCACTCCTCTGCGTGCGTCAACCGTCACCGCAAAGGCCGCGCGTGTGCGGTCCAGCGGGTCAGGCGGCATAAGCGGAATCGCCAGCTCCTCCAGACGCTCCGCCGTCATTGCCACACACATCATGCCCCGCGCTTCGCGGAGCACAAAGTTCACTCGTTCGGCCGTTGCGAACTCCGCCGCCAGCACTAGATCGCCCGTGCACCCAGGGTCGTTGTCCATGGCGATAATAAACTCGCCCGCCCGCAGCCGCGATAGGGCTTGCTCCACCCGCGAATAGGCCTCCGCGATGTCGTCGCTAGAGGTATCCATGCTCTGCCAGGAACTCCCTTGTCAGGCCACCAGGCCCTGCCTGGACGGCCAAGAATCGCCTTATGTACTTCGCGATAAGGTCGGTCTCGAGGTTTACTGCGTCGCCCGGTTGCAGTCGCCCAAGATTCGTGTGTTCCCAGGTGTAAGGAATCACGGCCACCTCGAACCCCCGTGCATCCACCTTGGTCAACGTCAAGCTCACTCCATCCACAGCCACCGATCCCCGTGGGACCATGTCCGCCAGCAGCTCCCCGCCGGCAGTGAAGGAGAGGCGCAACGTCTCCCCTTCGCGCTTGAGGCCGGCCAGTCGCCCAAGGCCATCCACATGCCCCTGCACGATGTGGCCGCCCATCTCCTGTCCCAGCTTGAGAGCCGGTTCGAGATTCACCAGGCACCCGACAGGGAGGCTCCCCAGCGTGGTGCGCTCGCAGGTCTCCGCTCCGGAAAAAGCAGCGAAGCTCTGGCCTAACACTTGCGTGACCGTCAGGCAGGCGCCGTTCACCGCCACACTGTCGCCCTCGTGCAAGTCACCGACCAGCTCGGGCGCGGCAATGACAAGCCTACGCCCCCCCGACTCTGGACGGGCCTGAGACAGAACACCTACGCAACGGATCAGGCCGGTGAACATCGCCAGGCCTCCACAAGCAAGTCTTCTCCGATGCGCCGCACCTCTCCGAGTCGCCAGCCACCACCTTCGGATGGGTCATCGACGCCCGAGCCTGCGACCATACTCCTTGAATCCGCTCCGCCAAGGACCTTCGGGGCGTAGAATACCAGAAGCCTGTCTACGAGACCAACCGACAGGGCGCTGGCCAACAGCCCGGGGCCCCCTTCGAGCAGCACAGACACGATGCCCGAACAGCCGAGGGCTTTGGCCAGCGCGGTAAGGTCCACGCGTCCCTCGACGTTGAGTGGCAGAGTCCACACTTCGGCCCCGGCGCGCGACAGGGCCTCAAGGCGCTCAGTGGGTGCTCCCTCGCCAGCAGCGATTACACATCCGCCACCGCTCGATTTGTCCAGGACTCGCGCCGTCACCGGCGTGCGCGCGTGGGTATCTACTATTACTCGCAGCGGGTTTCGGGGAAAGCAGTCGCGTAGACGGCAGGTAAGCTGGGGATCATCAGCCAGCACCGTACCCACACCGACCATCACAGCGTCGGACTGGTCCCGCCAATGGTGCACCAAGTCGCGTGACTGTTCTCCACTGATCCACCGTGACTTGCCAGTGCGCGTTGCCACCTTGCCGTCCAAGCTGACGGCCATCTTGGCGGAGACGAGAGGCAGGCCGGTGCGCCTGTGCTTGATGTAGGCTGCATAGAAGCGCTCGGCCTGCTCGCGCAGCACACCCCCCAGCACCTCGACGCCGGCAGCCAGAGCGGTGTTGGTGCCCCGCCCGCAAATCCTTGGATCGGGATCGTCCATGGCGTAGAGGATGCGCCGCACCCCCGCGGCCGCCAAGGCCTGGGAACAGCCGGGCGTACGTCCCCAATGGCAGCAAGGTTCGAGGGTGATGTACACGTCCGCACCGGCGGCTGCAGGGCCTGCGCGCCTCAGTGCCACGATCTCCGCATGTTCGGTGCCGGGACCGCGGTGGAAGCCTTCGCCGACCACCTGTCCGTCACGCACCATCACCGCACCAACGGGCGGGTTGGGGCTGCAGCGACCCAGGCCGAGAGCGGCCAGCTCCAGCGCGCGGACCATAAAGGAAGCGTGAGTGGAGCTGTCGGGGCGCGGGGACACACTCACTCTTTCCTCTCCTTGCGGCTGCGCAACTGGGCCTCGGCTTCGGCTATTCGCCTGTACAACTCAGCGCGTCGTTGGTGCTTGACGCGATCGACTATTCTCAGGTCGAGAATTGCCAGAAAGGCCACGGCACAGGCACCCAGAAGAAGCCCAAACCAGTAGAATAGCTCGTTCAGAGCGCTGTGGAAGGGCCACAGGACACCAATGAAGACACCGACGATGACGAGCAGCAGAAGCAGACCGGTGACAAGACGCAAAGCCAAGTGACGCGGCGTCAACAGGCTCCTTCCGTGCACGTACTCCTCAACCTGAACCGCGAGGAGCGTGGCGACACAGGCGCCCACGATCGCCAGGAACACACCCGCCGCGTAGCTCATGCTGCTTCATGAACGCTGTTGGCGGGCCCGGGACAAACCATCCCCATGGCCTGCCCTGGAGAGACGGAGAGCCTCGCCCAGGTCAGACTTCCCATGTGTCGACGCTGTCCGCCGGGCCCTCCTCCAGGCTCTGGAAGATACGCTGCACGAAGGTCAGCAACTCACGAGGGTTGAAGGGCTTGACCAAATAAGAACTGACGCCCGATTGCCAACCCTTGAATATGTCCGCGTCCTGGGCCTTCGCGGTAAGCATGATCACAGGAATCTGCTGATAGCGCGGGTCTGCTTGCAGCCGCTGCAACACCTCAAAGCCGTCCATGCGCGGCATCATCACGTCCAGGACCAGCATGTCTGGAGCCTCTTGCTCCACCTTTTCTAGCGCCTCGACCCCGTCGTAGGCCGTGACGACCTCATAACCCGCTTTCTCCAGTGTGATCTGCACAAGCCGGACAATGTGCTTTTGGTCGTCAACCACCAGGATCTTTTTCTTGCGCTTCGCCATGAGAGTTTGGTCCTCCCTTAGCCGCCACCTATCGGCTGACCGCTAGTCCAGCAGCATCCGACAGTGGAGCAACCCGCGCACAGCCAATACCAGGCAATTATTATATCAGGGGCTGAATCTGAGTGTCAAACGGTCCCTCAAGCACGACCCCTTACCACCCCGCCTGCCCGGCAGCCCCCTCTGCGCGTCTTCAATCAGATTCTTTGCCACGCGAGCGATTCTGTCAAACCCCCGCGGTCGTCTCCGCACTTGGCGACTGCGGTGCAGCCCCCGGCGGCGTTGGTCTGTCCGGGCTCTGGGGCCAGTTCCGACGCCTGCAGCAACCCGTACCGACCGCGCTAGGTTTTCCTATCGCACTGCACCAACGTGTAGGGACCGTCGGGCATCACCGCGACCTTGGGCGATCTGCAGTCCAGTGCACTTGTCTTCACCAACAGATCCAGGGCCTCCTCCAGCGTATTCACTGTAGGTATGGGCACAAGTTCACGCAGGCTGGCAGGCGCGTCTGGGCATACATTGATGATTCGGGCCCTGCGAGCTGCCTTGGCGAGTTCCACCATCTCCCACTCGTCTATTACCTGTGCGCGGTTTCTGCCGCAGTCGATAGGCCAGACCGCGGGATCGTCGCAGCTAGCCAGTAGACTCGCGAACTCCGCGCTTCCAGCGCCCTCGGCGTTCTGCTGGAAGACGATGACGCAGCCACCCAGCCGCGCCGCGCCCACGCCAGCTACAATACCCTTCACGCCCTGATAGAAAGTCAGGTCCAGTGGGTAGCCGCCGCCGCTGGTAAGGACCAGGTCGGCAGGCTCGCTGAGCCGCGCTGTCAAGGTCTCTCGCGCCCGGGCGATGGCCGCCTTGTGAACCTCACCCATCCGGCCTCCGAAGACCCCAACGATACGTCGCTCCGCGTCCAGCACGAAATTCACACAAAGCTCTGGTTCTCCGGCCCGTTCCGCGACACGCCGGATCTCCTCGAGAAAAAGGTTGCCCTCGGTCACACCCGGTGCGACCCGTTCGTGGCTGAGCAGTGCGGGCGAGTGGAAGCCCATGATAGTCTCCGCTGACGCCAAGCCTGGGCAGAGGGACTTGGGACCACCGCTAAAGCCCGCCATGAAGTGGGGTTCAACGAGGCCTACTACTATTCGTAGCGGCGCCTCCAGGTACCGCCGATCCAGGGTCACTGGCACTCCTGTAGTTGTCTTGCCCAGCGATTGGTGCTCGGCCACCTCCCGAGCGCGGTGCGACACAACCTGCACGCCCGCTCTAACGGTCTCTTCGCCCAGAAGCTCTTGGATCTCTGCCTTCGTAGCTGGTCGGTGAAGCCCTGTGGCGATTAGAACCACCACGCGCGAGGCTGGCACGCCTGCGGATTCGAGGCGTTCGAGTAGCGCGGGCATCAGCAGGGCATTAGGTACCGGCCGCGTGATATCCGAGACGACCACGAGTGCCCAATCCCTTCCCCGGGCGCGGTCACTCAGCGGCGGCAGGCCTATCGGGCGATCCAGGGCCTCCACAACAGCAGCCTGCACGTTGGACACCGGCTCATGTCCCGCCGGCGCAAGCACCTCAACATGCCACTTCTCGGGGAGTTCTGCCTCGACCCAACCCCGGCCATATCGGAGACTGACGTTCACTATTGTCGCGACCTCATATTCCAAACCACACCTCACCAGACAACTGTTCAGGTCTTTCCTCGATCACGGCCGTGATAGTTATGCGACGTCCGTTGCGTATGGCCACAATCTCTGCGGCTTGACCTCTGGGAGCCTCAGCCACTGCACGAGCCAGGCTGGCCACATTCTCCACTGGTCGTCCAGCAAAACTCACCAGAACGTCATAGGGTAGCAGGCCCGCCCGGTGTGCAGGGCTATTTTGGTAGACGGCACGGACGATGACGCCCTGGGAAACATTCACGCCCAGTCGCTGCGCCATCATTGGTGTCAACTCGGCGGGCACTATGCCCAGGTAGCCTCGCACCACGCGGCCCTCGGTCATCAGAAGCTTACAAAGAGAAGCAGCCGTGTTGCTGGGAATCGCGAAGCCGATTCCCTCATACCCACCCGTGCTGCTGACTATGGCGGTGTTGATGCCCACTACCTCGCCATGCAGGTTTGCCAAGGCCCCGCCGCTGTTGCCGGGGTTGATGGCCGCGTCTGTCTGGATGAAATCCTCATAGCCACTGATGGCCGTCTGCGTGCGGCCCTTAGCGCTCACTATGCCAGCTGTCACGGAATGCTTGAGGCCATGGGGCGAACCAATGGCGAGAACCCACTCACCAACCTCCAGGCTTTCCGAATCGGCCCACTGGGCCGCAGGCAGTCCGTTCAGTGCCACCTTGACCACGGCCAAGTCGCTGGCGGCATCAAGACCAACCACACTTCCCTCGACCACTTGGTCGTCCATCAGCCCTACTTGGATACGCTGGGCTTTGGCAACTACATGGCTGTTGGTCACGATGTGCCCATCGGAGCGAATGATGACCCCGGAGCCTAGGCTGCGCACTTGCTGAGGGGGTTCGGACAGCATCCTGGTGAGCTCTTCGGGCAAGGGGAAGAAATCTGCTATGGCCGGGCGCCGTCCCGGGATGACGGTCATAGTCGAAATGTTGACCACTGACGGCATGACCGCACTTGCGGCCCGCGCGAAGACCTTGCTCAGTTCCTGAGCGCGGAGGGCCAAGTCGTCCTGTGCCGTCGCCGGTACAGAACTGATGCAGGTGACCGCTAGCAGAGCGGCGATAGTCGAAAAACGAGGATTCACCACGGTACCAGACACCTCCTGCTAGGGCCACAAACCTTGGGCCCGGCCTGTTGTTTCTACAACAGGCAGGATAGGCCAGGGTAGCGTAGAAGGCAAGCGTCCGGTGTTCGGCCGAAAGCTCTTAAGCGGCCGGACAGCCGGGACGCTTAGGAGGCAAGACAATGAGAATCGCAATCCTCGGCGCGGGCCACTGGCATGTGCCTATGTACCTCGATCATCTGGCCGCGATACCCGATGTGGAGATCATAGCACTGGCAGACCCGTCGGAGGAGGCCAGAGAGGCAGCCCTCAGCAAAATGGCGGGCGCGCGGGCCTATGCTGATTACCGTGTCCTGCTGGACCGTGAGGAAGTAGACCTCTGCTTCGCTCACGCGCCGCACGACGAAATGACAGCGCTTGCGGCGGACTTGGTGGATCGGGGGCAGCCCTTCCACATGGAGAAGCCCTTGGGTCTCGACTGGCGCGCCCTGGCAGTGGTGGCGGAGAAAGCACGCCACCAGGGTCTGTTCATCAGCGTGCCACTGGTCAGTCGCTACTTCGGGGTCGTGAGTCGTCTGCTGGAGCTGCGGCGGGAAGGTAGGCTGGGCGAGCCGGTGTACTTTAGCTTCCGGCTGTTTGCTGGGCCGCCACAACGTTATCTGGAGATGCATGTGCCGTGGATGCTTGACCCAGCGAAGGCCGGGGAAGGGCCCTTGTTCAACTTTGGCCCACACGCCACGGACCTATTCCTGGCGCTGACAGGCCTACAGCCACAGCGGGTCTATGGCTGGTCAAGCCACGCGCTCTACAGGATAGCGATACCTGACCTGGTAGGATATGTCATTGAGGCCGACAACGGTTGCCAAGGCCTTTGCGAAGTCAGCTACACGGCCGCACGGGGCTACGAGCGTTATTTCTCGCTGAGCACGACAACGCTGGATTATGGTGGGTCGGTGGAAGCGGGCAGGATCCGGCTGCGCGACGGCTCTGAGTTGGCTGCTGAAGGGATGGGCAGTGACGAGGCATATGGCGCGTACACGCGTGACGTGTTGAGGCGCTTTGCCGCAGGGGAGCAACCGATTGCTGGGATTGATGATATGGTGGCGGTCCTCCGCGTGCTCAACGCCGTGCAGCGGTCCCTGGCGGAGAGAGCAGTCGTAGAGGTGTGAGTGGATGTACCTGTGATCTGGACGTGGTCCCGGGCAGGGCTTCGGGGCCAGGTCTGCGTCCGGGTTGCCAGCTTGCTTGGCTTCCCGGCCTGGCGAGCAGCAATCGCAGTGCTGATGGGAGGATGCGTGAACCATGAGCAAGTCGCTGGCCGCGAGGCTTAGAGAGGGAGAGACTGTGGTAGGGACGATGTACACGGAGCTGCTCTCGCCAGCTGCCTGTCATGTTGCTAAGGGAGCGGGCCTAGACTTCATCGTGCTCGACACAGAGCACAACTTCGCGGGAGTGGAGTCCGTGGCTTGGATGTGCCGGACAGGTCGGGACATCGGGCTCTCGGTCATCATCCGGGCGCCGGCTTTCGAGGGGCAGTGGCTCAGCCGCTACCTAGATTTGGGCGCCTCTGGTCTGCTAGTGCCCCACGTGGAAGACGGCGCCGAGACCGAGGCCATTGTACGGAGCATCAAGTTCCCCCCCGAAGGCGAGCGTGGTCTGGGCGGCGGTGCCCACAGGGACTACGGACCAACTTCACCCGCGGATCTGGTGCGGTGGGAGAACGAGAACCTGCTGCTGGTTGTCCAGATTGAGACGAGGCGTGGGCACAAGAATCGTAGCGAGATCATGGGCACCAAGGGAGTGGACGCGCTCTTCATCGGCCCCAATGACCTGGCTCTTAGCCTGGGCTACCCAGGGCAACTTGAACACCCAGAGGTGCAGCAGGCAATGCTCGACATCTTCGAGGCAGCGGAGAACGCCGGCGTGGCACCGGGGCTGCACGTCTTCGATGTGGCAGGGGCAAGGTACTGGCTCAGCCGAGGTGCGCGGTTCCTGTGTTACAGCAGCGACGTGTCTCTCATCGAGCGGGGGTGCCGCGAGGCGCTTGCGCAGATTCGCGACAACCGGGAGGTTTAGTGCAGTGCCACGAGTCCTGGTGATCGCAAGTCGCTTTGCGCCCGACTGTCCCGGCCGCCGGCGCTTGGCGGGCGCGGGTTTTGAGGTAATCGACGCTGGTCCAGGGCCGCGCGACGAGGAGGCCTTGGCCGCAGCCCTGGAGGGCTACGACGCGGTCATCGCCGGTGATGAGAGGTACACCGAGGTTGTGATGGTCCAAGCCGCGATGCTGAAGACCATAGCCCGTTGGGGCGTGGGCGTGGATTCGGTGGACCTTGACGCAGCCACAAGGCTGGGAATAGTAGTCACCAACACGCCCGGCTTGCTGGTGGATGCTGTGGCTGACCTGACCTTCGCGCTGCTGCTGGCTGTGGCGCGGCGGGTGGCCGAGGGGGACCGCGCCGTGAGAGCCGGCCAGTGGTCGGCGTTGCGCGGGAGCCTGGTTTGGGGCAAGACGCTAGGCATAGTGGGGGTGGGAGCGATCGGCACGGCTGTGGCTCGTCGCGCGCTGGGTTTCAACATGACCGTGCTCGGCTGCGATCCTAGGCCGCGCGAGGACGCCCGTGAGCTGGGCGTGCGCTATGTGTCGTTAGAAGAGCTGCTACGCGAGGCGGACTTTGTGTCGCTCAACGCGCCAGCCACGGCCGAGACATGCGGTATCATCGGCGCGCGGGAGCTGACGTTAATGAAGCCCACGGCCTTCCTCATCAATACCGGGCGCGGAGTGCTAGTGGACCAGGGTGCGCTATACGAGGCGCTGCGCGACGGCAGGATCGCCGGTGCGGGGTTGGATGTGCTGGCTCAGGAGCCACCAGACCCGGCCGACCCGCTGTTGCGGTTGTCTAACTGCGTGTTGATGCCGCACAGTGGGTCGAACGAGCACGAAACGGTAGCGCGAATCAACTGTCAGGTCGCGGAGAACGTGATAGAGGCCTTCGGCGACGAGGCGCCGCAGTTCTGCGTGAATCAGGAGGTCTGGGTGCAGCGGCGGCGGTAACGCTGGCCCAGACTGGGGGCCCGGTGGCACTCGTCTCTAACTTCAAGTTTGAGCTGGGAAGAGTACAATGTCGAGGTAAGAGCCTCCGCCAGAGGTAAGGATGTAAATGCCAAAGCTCGTTGAGACTTACGGCCGCGGGAAGCGTTGTTCTTTGCATCGTAGTATTGTATTGCTCGCTGGCTGTGGCGGCGACTCGGGGCCCGAACTCGCACCAATCGGTTTCGCTTTCGCAGGGATGAAGGCAGGGGACTGGCGGTGCCGACTTATGGCTCCTCACCGTCGATGGGGCCACTCTTACGCAACTGACGAGTCTTCCGAGTGACAAGGTCGACCCAGCGTGGTCTGTTGATGGCCACGCCATGTACTTCGCGGCCTGCAACGGCGGCACTTACGATATCTGGCGTATCGAGTTACAGGGCGCAGGTCTGACACAAATCATCCGCGGCCCGGCGAATGAACGCTATCCGGTACTGCGAGCCAACCGCGAGCAGATCATGTACGCATCGGATACCGACGGCGACTAGGAGTTGTACTACAAAGACGCTCGAGACATCGATGCCGCTTCGGTCCGCGTTACCGACAACAGCTTCGAAGACATTGAAGCGTGCTGGTTACACATCGAGAATCAGAACAAGATTCTGTACGCGGTGGACAATGGAGGCGTCTGGTCTTCGCAGACAGACCATCGACCCGCTCGGCACCGCCGCCAGAGCGGCGGTGCCCATGGAGGCACGGCAGCCCACTTGGTAGCGCGGGCAGGCGCGGGCGGGCAAGGCAATTGGGGATAGCTGTTGTTGTGGGATGGGAGCGAACCGCAACAGAGCGGCATTAAGTCTGTGCTTGCCGATGAATTTGCGAGTTTGGTGGGATAGCCATACTGCGGTTGACTCTGTTTGGACCTTTTCTTCCCCATATCTCCAAAGGCTCTGACTGGCCAAGACATCCCGACCGTGGCAGCCTTGCATCGCCTTCTGGCGACGGCGCCAACGAACGGTGAGGAGTGATTACACGGTGCGCGTTATCGACAACCACTGCCACTACCAGAAGCAGGACGGGTATCTGGAGCGGATGATTGAGGCAGCGGCAGAGGCGGGCATCGAGAAGCTGTGCCTCAATGGCGGAGGGCCGCGGTGGCGACAGCATGACAACGACGCCGTCCTGGCCGCGGCGGAAAGGTACCCCGACGCAATCATCCCCTTCGCCTTCATCTTTCTCGGCGAGGACTCCGCCGAAGACGTGCGGGCCTGGCACTGTGCCGGCTTCCGGGGCCTCAAGACCCAGTACCCGACGAGGATGTACGACGACGACGAATTCTTCCCGGTCTACGAGGCAGCCGAGGAGTTGCAAATGCCGATCCTCTTCCACACGGGTATCAGCGCGCGCCTGCCAGAGCACGACCGCTGGGACACGTCCTCGCGCTACATGATGCCCCTGACCTTTGACCGTATCGCCCGCTGTTTCCCAGACCTGACGCTGTGGGGCGCGCACCTGGGCGTGCCCGACACCTGGCATGCGTCCATGATGATGCGCCGCCATCCGCGGGTGTTTTTCGACCTGTGCGGTATCGACACCACAGGCAAGAAGTGGACGACGATCTGCAACTACCAAGAGCTGTTCTACATGGGCGAGGAGCACTGGGGAAAGCTCGTCTTCGGCAGCGAGGGCAGCCCCGAGGGCTTCGCGCCCCTGCTGCGCGACTACCGGGCCCTGATGGACGAAGCGGGCGTGAGCGAGGAAACCCAACACCGCGTGTTCTGGCAGAACGTCGCCGATGCACTGGGACTCTAGCCCGCCGTCGGCAGGGAGGGCTTTAGGCGGACCACTGCCGAGCGGATCCTTCAGACTTCACTAAGACGACGTATTGTCTTCAAAACCCACGAAGGTGTATATGTAAAAACGCCCTTGGCAGACCTTACGAGTGGGCAACAGTCGGGCGCTGAGCACCAGATATGCAGAGTTTGGTACTCAGGGGAGGAACTCCACTTTTACATGAAGACCACGAAGGTGGACCAAGGCCATCCGCAGCTTGACACCAGGTCCTCGTTGTTACTGCCGCTTCTGGCAAGGCACCCCCGGACCGTAATTCTCACATGTTTCTTCCTTTCGGGCGCGACGGGACTGGTTTACGAGGTCGTGTGGTCGCGGCGTCTCACCCTCATCTTCGGAGCAACGGTTCTGGCTGTCAGCACGGTTCTCGCGGTGTTTCTGGGGGGCCTGGCCGTTGGCAGCCTGATCTTCGGCCGCATCGCCGATCGGCGCCGCGATCCCTTCCTCATGTATGCACTGCTGGAAGGCGGTGTGGGATTGGCCTGCCTGGCGACCCCGTGGCTTTTCATCGCTGTCGAGCAGTCGTACACCTACCTGCATCCCTATCTGGCCGAGAACGTGTGGTTAGTTCGGCTGCTGCGATTCGCCCTATCGGCGATAGTCCTCTTCGTGCCCACCGCGCTCATGGGCGGCACGTTGCCGGTTCTGAGCCGGGCGGTAGTCAGCACGCTGCCTGAGGTGGGCGCCAAGGTGGCCTGGCTGTACGGCATCAATACCCTCGGCGCGGTGGTCGGGGCCGTCAGCGCCGGCTTTCTCCTCATCCCTAGTTTGGGCATAAGCTTCACGATCTACACGGCGGCGCTGGTCAACTTGGGCATAGCGGTGATTGCTCTGGCGCTTCATGTGGCGCAGGCGGACCACCCCATCACCCGCCCGCCCGAACCGGCCGTTCCACCGCTGTCTCCCGACGCACGCAGAGCCTACCAGGGACTACTGCTAGCCTACGGCGCCTCGGGGGCTGCGGCGCTCATCTACGAGGTCGGTTGGACCCGTGTTCTGTCCCTGGCCTTCGGCACCACGACCTACGCCTTCTCCTCGATGCTTGGGGCCTTCCTTCTGGGCATTGGGCTGGGCAGCCTCGTGCTCGCCTCGCCCCGCGTGATACGCCTGGACAGGCTACGGGCTCCCTTGCTGTGGTTTGGCGTCCTGGAAGTGGCCATCGCGGCCTGCGTCACCTTCCTCACGCCGCTGCTCGACCGCCTGCCTTTGACATTCCTAACTCTGTTTCGCTACACGGGCCCCAGGTTCTGGGCCTTGCAGGCCGCAGAGGCGGCGGTTTCCGCGGCGGTGATGCTTCTCCCAGCGGCTCTGATGGGCCTTGCCTTTCCTCTGGTGACGCACATCGCGACTGAAAACTTGGGGGCGGTGGGCCGGCGTCTAGCTGCTGTCTACGCGGCAAACACCGCAGGCACGGTCGTGGGATCCTTCGCCTCCGGCTTCATCCTCATACCGCTGCTAGGCGTCCGCACGGCGTTAGCCATGGGGGTCATGCTCAACTTGGCCGTAGGTCTGGCTTATCTTGGCCCCTTCGTCTGGCGAGAGCGCTCGCGATTAGCGACGGTGGGGGTCGCTGCCGCCGCGCTTGTGATTGTGAGCTGGCCTTTCCTTCCGGACTGGAACAAGGCCGTGCTCACTAGCGGCGCGTACATCTATCCGGGTTTCTACCTGCAGGGCGACGCTCGCGCTATCATGCAAGACAAGCAGATTCTGCACTACCGTGATGCCCTGACCGGCACTATCAGTGTGACCAGTGTCAGCCTTCCCGGCCTCTCGGATGAGCCGGTGATTAGCCTGCAGATCAACGGCAAGACGGACGCTTCGACGCGGGACCTGAGCACACAGCTCATGTTCGCGCATCTGCCCGCGCTGCTGCACCCGGCGCCGCGCAAGGCCCTGATCATCGGGCTGGCCAGCGGCTGTACGCTCGGTGCCTTGGAGCTGCACCCTCAGATTCAGCAGATTGACTGCGTGGAAATCGAGCCGGAGATGAAGCGAGTCACTGACTTCTTCCGCCACGTCAATCACGACTGCCTGAAGGACCCGCGCGTTAGGCTGGTCTTTGATGATGCGCGCAATTTCATCCGCGTAACGAAGGAATGTTACGACATCATCACCTCGGAGCCCTCCAACCCCTGGATCGCGGGCGTGGCCAATCTGTTCACGAAGGAGTACTTCGTCCACTGCCGCGAGCATCTCACCGCCAATGGACTATTCTGCCAGTGGTTTCCCATCTACAACCTCGCGCCGTGGGACCTGCAGTGTATTGTAGGCACCTTCCGCGATGTGTTTCCTCACTGCTCGCTGTGGCTGTTCCCTGATCTGCTGAGCGACGCCTACCTAGTCGGCACTCTGTCGCCGCAGAGAGTGGATCTGGGCCGCGTCGCGTCGGGCTGGAACAATCCTCTGGTTGCTGCCGACCTGAAGGCGGCCCAACTTCGCGACCCTTGGGACTTCGCATCCGGCTATCTTATGGGTGAGGATAAGCTCGCGGCTCTTTCGCAGGCTGCGCGGCGCAACACTGATGACCTGCCCGTTCTCGAGTTCACCAGCCCTCTCGTGCTGCACACTGGGATCGCCAGGGTCACAATGATCGAGGTTCTCCGGATGGCCAGCCGTTCCCAGCCGCCCTTGGTAGGCTGCGGCAGAGCCTTCGGTCAGAGCTACCGCTCCCAGCTCCTGGGCCTGACGATCGGGCCGGCCTTCTCGTCACTGCTCGACGAGTACCTCAGTGTCCGTCGGGACATCGACACCTACACGCAGGGCGACTCTGAGCAGTGGCTGCAGGCCACGGGCTATCTCAGGGCGAACCTAGAGGCCGGAGAGGCCCGAGTCTACGCCTGGCGCTCTGAATTGCCGTCGGGGGAAAAGGTGCCAGCGGTGCCCGATCGGGCTCCCGACCGCACTCTAGCCGTGAGCAGTCACCAAACAGGTCTGTGGAACATAATCGATGGTTCGGGACGCCCCGGATGGTTCGTCCGCTGGAACTGTCCGGTTCGTAAGCGCTGCTATCTGATAGCGGCCACGGCGGCCGAGGACGGCAGGCTAACGCCTGCCGCCACAGCCCTTGCGGGGACACACTGCGACCACTAGACCCTGTGTATGCCCGGGGGCGCGGCGACGCGACTGCTGTGGCGTGGACTCCGTCAGGAGACTCAGCAACCTGGGCTCTTCGGAAGGCAGAGGGAGAGATCCACCGTGAGCGACTACTCAATCCTTAACATGCTCCAGCGCAGGATGACCGAGACCCTAGCCCAGCGTCAGCCCTTTCCGGCCGAGCCGGAGGCCCTGCTGGCACGCCTCTCTCAGACGCGGGCGCAGTTGCGGGAGTGTCTGGGAACCCTGCCCGAGAGAGTCGTCGAGCCCAGGGTGCGTATTGAGGCCAGCGTTCACCTGGAGGGCACCGACGTCATCCAAGAGCGCATCGTGTACCGCACCGAGGAAGACGTGTGGGTGCCGGCGCATATCTACCGTCCCACGGACACCGGGCGCGAAGGGCTGCCGGGCGTACTGCTCATCCAGGGCTGGGACTTGGACAAGCATTCCATGCCCCAGTTCAAGGTCAAGCTTGCGGAGGCTGGCTACGTGGTGCTCTTTCCAGACAACCGCTTTAGCGGCGAACGCCGGCGCCAACTTACCGGACAGGCCGAGCAGTCCAATCTGCTGCCAGTGGCCGGGCTGTTTGGGCTGACCTTCATGGGCATGAACACCTGGGACAACATGCGGGCGTTGGACGTGCTCGCCGCGCGTCCCGACGTGGACGCCAACAGCCTGGGCGTCGTCGGTTTATGTTGGGGCGGAATGCAGGCCTGGACCCTAGCGGCGCTGGACGAGCGCATCAAGGCTGCTTGTCCCGTGTGCTCGGTGTCGACCTACGAGGCACTGGTCAGGGAGTACATCACCTTCACTGGCGGCCACACCTGCTACGGCACTTACATCTGGCAGTGGGCCAAGTATGGCGACACGCAGGACATCATCGCCTGCATCGCGCCTCGCCCGCTGCTCCTTCAAAACAACGTCAATGACACGTGGTTCCCGCTGTCTGGCTTCCACCGGGTCGTCGATGAGGTCGGGCAAGTTTACCACACGCTCGGCGCGGAGGACTGCTTCGAGGCCTGTGCACGTATCACTGAGCACGACATCACGCCGGATTTCGGCAGCCGCGTGATCGACTGGTTCAGCAGGCACATTACGCGCAGCGAAAACTGCGGGACGGAAGAGACCAGTCCTTCCCGGCCCC
Source organism: Armatimonadota bacterium (assembly GCA_029777735.1). GTDB lineage: Bacteria > Armatimonadota > Zipacnadia > Zipacnadales > FEN-943 > JAKORR01. The sequence continues at coordinate 16,514 of JAKORR010000907.1, forward strand.
AATGGACTTGAGCATCGACACGACCTGGACTCGCGTTGAATCACCGCTGCGTGACTGGGTAGGCGAGAACTTCGACTGCACGTCGAGGGGGCCGCTATGAGTTCGAGTTCTGGGCACCCTACGCCGAGGATCGTCCTTACGAATTCAGTGTGGGGGAATCAATTTCCGCTAGCCGCGGCGGCAGCACCCCTGCGTGGTACGTGAGTTTCCGCGCCCGCGCCCTGAGACGTCATCCATGCTTGCGAAGAATATTGAGGAACCACAAGAAGAGAACAGAACCCACCACGGCGACGACGAGGCTGTAGACATTGAAGCCAGTAATGCCAACGCCACCGAGGGCGGAGAATAGAGCACCACCCAGAACGGCACCGACAACGCCGACCACCACGTCCAGCAAGCACCCGCGCCTTCGCTGCCTCATCAACGCCCTCGCAACAATCCCCGCGATCCCGCCGAGGATGATCCATGCCAGGATTCCCATGCCTGCGTACATTTGCATTCTCATGGTGCCTCGCCAACCACCTTGCCGCCAAGAGCTGTGTAAAGCCCGATCGTCGGGCCTCGGCGGAAACTTCGACGCAGGAATTGTTGCCCATGTGCGGCCTTGGGGACAACCCTCTGTTTGCGACCGATCGCGCAGGCGTCTCCTTGAACGCGTCTCCCGCTCGTGGCATAGTCTATCTCATCTCAGGCCGACCCGCGGCGAGTCCCGCGGCCCAAAAGGTGAAACCAATGTATGATAGACATCGTTCGCACCCGGCGGTCGGGAGTCTGACGCGGCTGTCCCTCTGCATTCGGGCTGCGGGGCTCTGCTCCTGGGCGTGCATCGCTTCGGTGCTGGCGCCCGTAGGTGTGTCGGCTCTCACCGAAATGACGCAGGATGCCCTGACCGTCGCCCCTAGGCTCCCGCGGCCGGCCCTGGTAATGTACGGCTACAACGACGCGCAGCGCGCCCTGTGGAGCGACACACTGCGGCATTTCAACATCGTCACAGGCCTTACCAACGACCCAGAGAGGGTCATGGCCCTGCGGAGGCAGGGCATCATCTTTGCCTACCACGTGACGAACACTCCGGCGGAGGGCCGCACGACAGCGCGAGAATTCGCAGACTACTGGGCCGAGCCCCTTGGGCAGACCTTCGCCGATCGCCTGGAGGGAGGCTTCGACGCCATTTCCATCGATGAGTTTCATTCCTATCCTGACGGCAACGAGGAGAGCGAGCGGACAATCCAGGCGCTCCGGCTCCTGCGCGAGCGCTACCCCGACAAGCTGATCCTGGGCTGGGGTGTCTGGCGCCTCGCCGACGGCGGACCCAATAGCCTCTACGGTGACAAGCAGGTAACCTTTGATCGCCAACTAGAGGCTATCAAGGACTGTTGTGACCTGTTCATCCTGGAGAACTACTGCCGCGAGGCGAATCCCCAGCTCGACCTGATCCCCCGCTTCGCCCGTAACCTCGAGGAACGCTGCCCGGGACTGTTGAGGAAGACCATCTACGGCCTGTACATCGCCCAGTCGGAGCCCTTCATCGCTGACGACAGCGTTGACTACGACTACAAGGGCTTCCTCGACGAGCAGTTGAGCCGCATTAGGAAGGACCCGGTGACACGCTCGATGCCGGGCGTCGGCTTCTGGGCCTTCTACCGCGCACACATGGACACGACCATCTGGGCTGGACAGTTAGTGGATCACTACTACCGCGGAGGGTCGAACGCCTCTCTGCACCCTCATGGCCCGGGCCAGATCGTGCGGGACGGCTCCTTCGAGGCTCCCGGGGGCGAAGGAGACGCTTGGGAACTAGTTGCCGGGGCCAAAGATACTTGTGCGAGGCGCCCTTACAGTGACCTGAAGGACGTGGCCCCGTCACACGGGGCAGTCAAGCACGGCAGCAGCGCGCTGGTTATGCAGCGTCAAGTAGGCGTAGAGAACAAGGCACGCCAAGTCCTCGAACTGCGACCAGGCGAATGGTACGCTGCTACTGTCTACGTGCAGGGGCCGGCCGGGGCCGACTTGGACGTTCTGGGGCCGCGGTCGGACGATCGGACCGACACGTATCGGGTGGAGAACAACGCCTGGCAGGGCTGGGCGCGGCTATCTAGGGCCTTCCTCACGCCGCGAAGCGGCAAGGTGACCCTCGTACTCACTGACTCCTCAGCGCCTGAGGGCACACAGCTGGTGTGGGATTTCGCCGAAGTGGAATGGCTACCACCCGGGTGTCGACCGCTGCGGGCGGCTGGCGCGATCTGGGAGGGTATGCATGTAGTCTGTCGGGGCGAGAACCTAGCACCCGGCTGCCGTGGTGCAATAGGCACCTATGAGCTTGAGCCCGCTGAGTGGCATGGCTTTGGCGAGGCCACCTGGCGCGTGCGGGTGGGGATGACCTTCGGTGAGGCGGAGCTACGGATCACTTGGCCCCAGCACTCGTTGATTCCCTACAATGATTCCTGTCGAGTGGTACTGCGGTATTAAGGCGACCCACTTGAAGAATCGAAGCGCTTGTCACCTGTGACTCCGAGAGGCACGAGGATTCTGGGGACGGCTTTCAGTCGACGGTCTAGGCCTCACCGATGATGCCGGCGCGGCGCAGAACAACCTTCACGCGGGCCAGAAGCTCTCGCATTGAGAAGGGCTTGACCATGTAGTCATCGGCACCCATTTCGATGCCCACCACGCGATCGATTTCCTCATCTCGGCCGGTAAGCATTATCACCGGCACGTTGGTGTGCTGACGCATCTGACGGAGCACATCGAAACCGTGCACCCCGTCAGGAAGCATAAGGTCCAGAATCACCAAGTCGGGACGCTCCTGGTTGAAGGCAGCCAAGCCTTCGGAGCCGTCGTAAGCCACAACCACTTCGTATCCCTCTGCCTTCAGCATATCAGCGACGCTGTTTGCTATCTCTCGAGAATCCTCAACCACTAGAACCTTCATTTTATGGCCCCCGTGGCTACTCTCAGCGCCCATTGCGACTCCACAATGCAAAAAATCACATACCCTCCAATGCGGTGCTCCGCATCGTGCTGGGAATAATTGTATAGGGAAAAAGGCCTCCGGTCAATAGCTGGTTGGTGCAGCCTTGTCAGGACCTGTTAATCATCCTGGAGACAGAAGGGTGTGTTCGTGTTAGTATCCATAAGGATCGTGTTGCTGTGACAGGGGCGTCAAAGCAGTAAAGCAGTTATGCTAAGGCGCCTGTTGGTGGAATTGGGAAGCAAGGCTGAGAGTTCGCCAGAGAACGTACGGAAGCGCGTCGTAGACACCGGCTGGGAATCGCCACCTGTGCTGTAGTGTTGGAATCGGAGGAGGCTGGAATCGATAGGGACTGGCCACGAGGTGAGGAGGCTATCCGATCTGCGCCCGGGGCATCACGTAGCATGGGTCACTGCGGCCGATGAGAATGATGACGCGGTGATGTTGGCTTTGATGCGCGATGGCCTGGAGCGCGGCGAGAAAGTGATGCTGCTGGTGCCCTTATCAGCCAGGCAGCAAACCCTTGCCAGACTGGCAGAAACCGGCCTTGACGCTGGGACCCACCTTGCCTGTGGTCAGCTCATTATCACCCACCAGATCCTCTCCGAGCCACCCGGTGGGCTGAGCCCCCCCCAGGCCCTATCCCGGGCTGTCCGCCTCGAGTGCGAGGCGGTTCTTAAGGCAGGCTTTTCGGCTCTTAGAATCATATCAGATGCCACCTGGGCCGGTGAAGAGCTGCTCTCGACCCGTAACCTGTCCAGGTACGAAGCTGAGCTAAATCGCGGTCTGCAGGGCCTGCCGTGCCTGCTCGTGTGCAAGTACGACTCGAGGATCGTCGAGCCGGCACTCCTGATCGAGGTGTTGCGCACCCACCCCCTGGTGATCGTGGGCGGCGAGCCCTGCGAAAACGTCTATTACATGCCCAAGGATGAGCTACTCAGCTCCGATCCGGTGGACGCCGTCCTCAGCCAGTGGCTGTGGAATCTGAGGGAGATCAAGAGAACGCGCGAGGAGCTGCAGGCGGAGAGGGATTTCATGTTCAAGCGCTACACTTTAGTGCTGGACGCCATGCGAAGGATCAGCGCGCTGATTGCACGGAAACCGGACAGAGACCAACTTCTTCAGGGTATCTGCAGCCTACTGACCGAGAGGGGCTGTTATGAGTGGGCAGCCATCGTGCTGGTTGACGAGGAAGGTAGACCACAGGCGCTCTTCTGCAGCGGTTTGGAGTCAGCCAAGCAAGTTCTGCGAGAAGGACTAACGGGCGGCGAGCTTCAGGCTGTCCTGGCGCAGGCCCTGGATAGACAAGACCTCAAGGTTTGGGGACCCGAGGCCCCCGTCAATGGCTTTCCGGCCCTTCGCGCCGCCTCAGCGGGCAGGTGCATTGCGCTTCGCCGGCTGGCCTGGGCCAATTGTGTCTACGGCATGATGCTCGTAGCTACGCCGCAGGGTGTACCCGCGCCCAAGCAGGACCGACGTAACCTCTTCGAAGAGCTAGCAGACGATGTGAGCTTTGCGCTCCACGACCACGAGGATGAGGAACAGAGACGCCAGGCAGAGGAGGCTCTGCGCGAGAATGAACGCCGCTTCCATGAGATGGCCGAGCTGCTGCCGGATGCCGTGTACGAAGCCGACACGAATCTATGTATAACCTATGGCAACCAGGCAGTCCGGGAACTACTCGGATATAATGACGACGATCTGGAACGCGGCTTGTACATTACGGAGATACTCCGTTCCGACCAGGTCGAGCGGGCCAAGGCAGCACTGCAGGCTGCCGCTCGGTCACAGGGAATCCTAGCCAGCGTCTATGACCTCAAACGTGCTGACGGTAGCTATGTGGCCTGCGAGCTCCGCTCCTCGGCTGTCTTCGATTCCCAGGAGCGTCTCATTGGTTTCCGCGGCGTCCTCCGCGACATTACCCATCGGCGCAAGTTGGAGGAAGCTCAGCGGTTTGTCTCCCTGGGTCACCTGGCAGCAGGCGTCGCCCACGAGATCAACAATATCCTGGCGGCCATGCTCGGGCGCGCCGAACTGGCCCAGGCTCTCGGCACCCAGGAGGCCTACCACAAGCTCGCCAACACCGTGCTCAAGGAAGCCGTGCGGGGGGCTGAGATGACCCGCAACCTCCTACGCTTTGCCAGGCCAGCGCAGCCCCGAAGCACGCCCATCGCCCTTGAAGACTCGATCGACGCCGCGCTAGAGATGGCTCAACCCGAGTGCCAGAAGGCGGACATCGAGATCCTTCGCGACTATAGGGCCCTAGGGCACAAGGTGATAGGCGACGCTGACCAGCTAGAACAAGTCTTCCTTAACCTCATTATCAATGCCGTGCACGCTATGCCCCATGGCGGTGTCCTTACGATCTCCACCGAATACGTGGAGGAAGGGCCGGACCAGTGCGTCGTGGTGGCAAGGGTCACCGACACAGGCGTGGGCATTGAACCTGAGCACCTGCCGCACCTCTTCGAGCCCTTCTTCACGACCAAACGCGACAGCCCCGACGGTCACTTTGGGTCGGGGCTTGGACTGTCGATCTCTTACAGCATCGTGGCCGCTCATGGCGGCACGATGACGGTCCGCAGTGAGCCAGGAGTCGGCACAACCCTGGAAGTCCGTCTGCAGGCCTGTACCCGGGAAGCCGAGCCTGAGCCACAGCCTCAGCCAGCCGCGATGGTGACTGACTCCGACCTAAGAGCAGGGCTTCGGGTTCTTATCGTGGAGGACGAAGATGACATCCGAGAGACCCTGTCTTGCGCCTTTGTCCAGGACGGCTACGTCGTCGAGACGGCGACCAGCACGCAGTCTGCCATCGAGGCCTTGCGCGGCAGCTCCTATGACCTTGTCATTTCTGATCTCGTCATGCCTGGTGGCGAAGCCGTGGACCTCGTAGCCGCGGCCCAGTTGACGGCTACCAAGCCTCCCGTACTCATCATTACAGGAGTCGGAGACGAAGCGTCCGTCCGTGAAGTCCTAGCCCGCGGAGCCGCCGCCGTTTTGAGCAAGCCCTTCCGCCTCTCTGACCTGATCGAGCAGGCCAGACAAGTCCTCGCTCAACACCGAGAAGCCGACGGAGCCCCGGCAGCCGACCCCGACGCGTGACTGGTGCTGCAGGGAAGGGCTGCCCCCGTCAGCGCCGCCTACTCCATATCGTCGACGCGCACGACTTCGCCGCTCTCGGCAGAGAGGAAGATCATAGAGATAAGGCGCATCGTGGTCAGCAGATGCTCGGGCGTGACAAGCAGTTCTTCGCCTCGCAGCAGGGCTCCCGCGATATTGTCGTAGATGATCGTCCGCGGCGCGGTCACGGGCTCCAGCACTTGCTCTCCTTCATCGGTGTAGACGTGTACCTCGTCACCGCCTATCTTCGGAGCTATCAGCGTGCCTGCCGTGCCGATGGCGAACCACCGCGGCAGGTTGCGGCGCGCGTTGTTGTTCGCTTCGATGATGGCTGTGGTCTTGTCGGCGAAGCGCAGCTCGGCCCGGAAGTGATCGTCTACTTCGTTGCTCCAGATACGCGATTGCAGGTCGCCGTAGACAGAGACCAGCGGAGACTCGACCATCCGCAGCATCTGGTCGCCCAGATGGGAAGCATAGTCGTAAACCATGCCACCGCCATAGGCTCGCTGCACGCGCCAGCGCGGGTTGAACTCCGGCACACCATACCCCGCCCAGTCGGCCGTAAAGTGCGACCAGCGCGACTCGCGGTCGTACACTTCACCCAGCAGCCCGTCGGCAAAGGCCTTCCTGACTGTGAGGTAGTCCGAATCCCAACGCCGGTTCTGGTTGCCGGTGATAAGGACGCCTGCTTCCTTCGCAGCGGCTACCATGCGCCGGGCCTCGTCGTAGTTCATTGCGAAGGGTTTGTCCACGATGAGGTGCTTGCCTGCCTGCGCCGCGGCTAGGACCTGAGCGCAGTGCATGTTCGGCGGCGTGCAGATTGCCACAAGCTGCACGTCATCGTCCTCAAGCATCTTCGTGAAGTCCGCATAAGTGCGACATCCGTGCTTGGCCTCGGCCACGGCGCGTCGGCCCTCGGCTGGATCGCACACGGCGGCCACTCTGAAAGCCTCCACCGCCTCGGCCATCGCAGCGTGATAACCTTCGCCGACACGCCCGTATCCGACTATCCCAACCCCAATCCTATGGTCAGACATCAACAGAATCTCCTCCCAGGAGGCTCTTCAGCCCTGTGTGTTAGTGTGAAACCTCGCCCTCCCCGCAACCCGCGGCGGTAGATGTTCGGCGCCACGAGTCACGCCCCTTTGTGATGGAGACTCACCAGGGTTTGGTGCCAGGGCGAAGGAGCACGTTGGCTACTGGGTACCCTGCAGATAGAAGTCCAGGAACACGGCCGCGTCGTCCTCGTCAATCTTGCCGTCTGGCGCGGGCATGATGTTCGGCATTTCGCCGATCAGGGGTGCCACGTCACAGGTCGTGTCGATCTCGGGCTCTGCGGCGTGGGCCTTCCGCCAGGCTCGCAGAAACCTTGCCAGGTCCGCACCGTCCACCTTGCCGTCGTCGTTGAGGTCCGCAGCCGGCCGCACGCTAAACTTCCACGGCCCAAAGGTCGCCTGGTGATCGCCCCGATCTGTGGCGACCAGCCGCAACTGATGATCGCCAGTCGGCAGCCCCGCTGGCGCCACGAAGCTCACCTCGGCCACGCCGTCAGCGCCGACCTCCAGTGAACCTGCCGCCGTCTTGCCGTCAACCGTGAAGTAGACGCCGCCGGGCGCTAGGCCCAGGTTGAGCCCGTCGGGCCGATCCGCCACGTGGAAGCTCACGGCCTCGCCCGGCCGGAGTTTCGCCCCGTCGGTCATCTCGGTGCTGATCAGGGCCGGTGGCAGCGTGTCCACAGCACTGGTAACCACCGCCGGCATGTACTCACCGGCCTTGTCGGCCTTGGCCACGAAGGTGTCCTGTCCCTCTCGCGTGGTCGCGAGCACGTCCCATGCCTTCGCGCTCTTGTTGTACCGGCAGATTGTAACCTGGGGCAGCAGGCTGGCCGACAGCCCGCGCGCCTGCAGGTCGGCCTCCCGCACCTTCACCTTCAGCGTGATCTTGGAGTTGCTGGTGTAGCGGTAGATCGAGCCCGACGGGCTCTTGAGCACGATATGGCGCACCTTGCCCACCGACACCACGTCCTGCAGTGCCCAAGACCCGGTCTGAGCCGGGGTAACCTGCAGATGCCTGTAGGGCCGCAGCACGCGCTGCGGGAGCACGGCGCTGCTGCCCACGCCAGCCCCGGGCGTCGGATCGTAGGATTCCATGCCCACCGAGTAGCCCTTGTGCGACGTATCGCCTTCGACCACCACCTCCGCTAGGCCATCGGCGGCGTTGGCCACGGCATTGCCCAGGTCGCTGATCGCGCCCCAGGCCGTGTCCAACAGGCCCTCGAGAACGTCCAGGAGCGTGTCCGCGGCCGCCGAGATGATGTTTCCTGCCAGGCTCGCGAAGTTGCGTGCGTCTTCGGGCGGCACCGTGGATGTGTCGTGCACCTCGGCCCACAGTGGTCCGAGCCACAGGTCACCGCGGCGCTCGGTGTACGAGTAGCTCTTCATGTAGGACCCACTGGCGCCGACGGTCACTCCCAGCCCGGCGCCCAGGTCCAAGCTGAAGTCGAAGCTGCTGCCTCGGCCCTTCTCGCGCGACTTCTCGACGTAGCCAATCGGTGCTGTGGCTTGGTCCTGAGCGTATCGGAAGGCCGACACGAGCATTCGGGACAGATCGCTGGAGAAGGTCTGCCAATCCAGACCGGGCAGCGACCTTCCCTGCGTGAGGGCCGCCAGGATCTCACTGTGCATCGCTGCTCCACCGTTGGCCAGCGCCGCGACGGCCTGGGGCCCGTAGATGCCCACCTCCATCGTCTGGGCGTCGCTCACCGAAGAGAAGACGGCTTCGGGTTGCTGCTTGTCTACCGTGACGCCCACGGCCACGGTCTGGGGCGGCAGCGCGGACAGCACCGACGAGAAGTCGCTGCGCAGGTACACCAGGCCCGTGGCACCGAGCTGCGGAAGCAGCGATGGAAGGCTTGCCGACCACTTCTCGTCGCCGCTGCTCTGCAGCCCGCTGATGGATGAGCTAAGGAAGGAAACGTCGGGCGAGACGGCCAGGCTTACCTGGCCTGAGAAGGACGGATCAGCCGATGCCTGATTGAAGTACTTGTCGAAGGATGCCTCCAGCGTGGTAGTCACCGATCCGCCCGCTAGTGTCACGTTGGCGCCCTTGTTGTATTGCTTGGACTTGACGCCAAACTGGCCGATGTTCAGGCCAGTGGAGCTCGAAGCCTGGAAGACGATGCCCACGCTGTCCAGGTATTCGTGCCCCAGAACGCCTGTGAGGAAAGTCAGGGCGCCGTTGACGAACAGGCCGAAGCCCGGCGTGGTACGGGCGGGACCCGTGACGAGTGGCTCGCCCAGCAGCAGCACCGCCATGGCCTGCTGCTGGCCGCTGGTCGAGCCCTGCTCGGGCAACACTCGGTCGAAGGCGAAGGTCGAGGACGTGGTCAGGCCCGTCTTCACCTCGCCCTCCAGTTCGGCGGGTTTGACGCTCATTGGGCCCAGGTTGCCCTCGGGGCCAAGGCCCGCCCCGATCGTCGAGCCCTGGCCGTAGTGGGGCGTCATGTAGAGCGTCTTGCTGCCGCCGGGGTCAGTCTCCATCGCCACCTCGAGCCCGAAATCGCTGTTGCAGGTGCCGCTTATCTTGGCGGCCGAGGCCCCGAGCGGCCCGAGCTTGGCCGTCAGCCCCAGCCAGGCTCCCACGCTCAGGCCGGCCGTGACGTCCCAGGTGGTGGTTGACGACGCAGGCGTGGGCAGCGGTTCCCCCACAAAGACCAGCTGGTCCGTGGCAGCGGCCACCGACGACTGCACCAATGGCTCAAAGCGCCACCCGTCCAGCACCGGCCGCACGTAGTAGTCGTTGCCGTTGGCCGGGCCGAAGTCGAAGCGTCCCCGCCCGTCGGGATGCAGCGTTCTGACCACGCCCCCCAGGTCGCCCAGCTCGACGGTCACCTCGCGCTGGCGGGTGTTGTAGGGCAGCAGGACCATGCCCTGGATCCTGTAGTTGGCCGCTTGGCCGGGCGTGGTGGCGACGATGCGTCCATCCTCGAGGCCCAGAATCAGCTCGCCGGAGCGGCCCATAACCATGTCCACGATCCGCTGGCCCACCGCCCACCGCCATCGCGGCGTACCGTCGGCGCTGAAGCAAGCCACCTCACCGCTGTCGGTGTTATAGGCCGCGTAGCAGTTGCTTGCCGCGTCAACCACAAGCCCCGCGATCCCGACCTGCGGATGGCCGGCAGCCAATTGCTGCTTCCAGGTCCAAAACTGCTCGATAGGAGTGAATTTGTCCCTCCGCAGCGGAAGGCTCATGGCCCACAGCCAGGGGGTGGTGCCCTCCGTGCCGAGGACGTAAGCCCGCCGGCCTATCCCGACGCCGATCCGGGGCTGCCCTATCACGCCGTACAGACCTGGGTTGATGTACCAGTAATCGCCATACCGGATGAAGGGCGTGCTGCCAGGGCTAGACCGGTACCACCATTGCTTGACGGCGCCCACTCCGCCGGCGCGTGTGCTCATCCGCCCGTCGGGCCGCTCGAGCGCGATCGACGCAACAGAGTAGAGAAACAGAAAACACTCCGGCCCCGCCAGCACGGGCGACAGGTTGTAGTCGCCCACGACCTCCGGCCAGAGTACGTTGCCCAGCGGGTCAAGCGTTCCGGGGCAACCGGCAGCCCGGCGCACAGCGACCACGGTAGCATCGGCGGTGAGCTCCCTCGACCCTCCACCGGGGGTTCCACCGCTCTGCTCAGCCACGACGACCGTGCCCTCGTAGGTCAGGGACCCGCCCATAAGCCGCATGGGATGGCCAGGCGTCACCGCCCGCTCAAACCCTGCTATGAACCGTCCGTCGGCCAGGCTCAGGAAATGCGCGTGGCGGTCCCCCACGAAGACCACCCGCCCTCCAGGCATCACCACGAGATCCGCAGCGGGCCTATCGTCCACGTTGGGTGCGTCGTACTGCCACAGCTTCGTTCCGTTGGGCCGCAGGCACACGACGCGGGGCAAATCAGCCGGGTTAGTCGCATCCGTGCCTCCCACGACGGCCAGGATCTTGCCGTCCTCAGCAACCCGGATGTGACGTGGGTAAACACCCGCCGGCGATTGCCAAGCGATGGTGGGAATAGTGGATGGTCCGAAGACAGGCGCCCGTCGGGTACGGCCTGGATCCCGCCCGCCCTGGGGCCAGCCGGACAGGGCGCAGACGTTCGCCGGAGTGAGAAGTACTAGAGGGAGACCCACCGCGACAAGGAGCAACCACCTCGCACCTGCCCTGTCCATACGCCGTCCCTCCCAAGTGAACGGCCCCGCCCGCTGAGAGGCTCATGTCGTGAGCACTTCCCCCTACCGCCTTCCAGCGGCGTGCGCCTCGAGTTCGCATCTAGGCTGTCAAATAATTATACTCAATGGCTGCAGTCGGTGTAAACCCAATCCGGAGCCACAAGAGGGATTGGACAGATCAGACAGTGGGGATTCCCCGTGGGCCGATTGGGCTGCTGAGAGAAGATTCACCCGCTATGCAAACAGCCGCCCGCGTGCTATACTTTTTAAAACTCGAATACTACTATTCGCGCCTAGGACGTGAGCAGGTTATGAAACGGACCTACCAACCCCATCGCAAGCCGCGTAAGCGGAAGATTGGCTTTCGCGCACGGATGTCCACAAAAGCGGGCAGGCGGATCATCGCCGCGCGCCGTCGTAAGGGACGTGCTCGTCTAACGGTGGCATGACCCGCGGCCCATGGTCCTACCGTCTCTCCGACGTCAGAAGGACATCGCCCTTCTCTACGACAAAGCACGGCGATTCAGGTTTCCGTACCTGACGCTTCTGATCGTTCCTTCGCACGACGGTTCCACGAGATTCCTGGTAGTGGCGAGTCGCAAGGTTGGCAAGGCTGTGGAGCGCAATAGGGCGCGCCGTCGCGCGCGTGCTTTGCTCTCCCTGGCGAGCAAGCGACTCCAAGGCCAGTGGTGGATAGGGGTGATCTGCCGGCGCGAACTATTGGCCGCCAAGTGGTCCGAAGTTGGGGCACAGGTCGAGAGAGCCTTGTCGCAGGCTGGTGCCCTTGGGCCTGACCCACCTGCGCTGACAGAGTGAAACAGTATGCGGCATGTTCTGGTGGCTTGCATCCGCCTGTATCAATGCACAATCTCGCGACTGCTGCCGCCCACCTGCCGTTTCCGGCCTACTTGCTCGGAATACGCTCGGCAGGCGATCCTGTATCACGGGGTTGTGCGAGGAACGTGGCTTGCTGTACGCAGAATAGTGAGATGTCACCCATTCTCTCCTGGCGGCTGGGATCCGGTTCCGGGCGTGCCTGTTGACAGTCATCCCCCCAGCCACTGTGAATAGAAGAGCTGACAACTACATGAGATTGAACCGAACGCGGTTACCACACACCGGCGTCCTCGCCGTGGCTGTGTGCTTGCTGTTACTATCCCTGGCTCTCGCCCAGGCCCCTGCTCCAAAGCAGCAGGGCCTGCCTCCTGAACTGGTCATACAGCCTCCCCCAGACTTGGAGCAACAGGCCGAGGAGTTGCGCGCTATTCTCCAGAGGGCTCACGCAGACAAGCCCGCCGGTGGAGGCGGCCTGCTCAGCGGCCTCAAGTCCCTCTTTTCCAACAAGCCACAAAAAATCGTGATCGCGGCCACTGATTTGTGGGAGGACGCTGAGGCTCTGCGCGGCTCTCAGATTGAGGTCCACGGCGTCCTTGTGCCAAACGGCAAGAGCCTTGCCTTTGCCACGCAGGACGGCAACATCGCCATTGACCTCGGGGGTGGTGCACAGCCCTCGGGTTTTCCCCGCAAGGACTTGGCATGGCTTCCTGGCCGGGTCACCGGCTTAGTGGAAATGCCCTTTGATGAGCCCGTGCTGCGGGCCATCGGCCTCGAGCCCTCGGCGGCACTGGCGTCTCTCAGGTTAGCCCGGGTGCTAGAAGAGCAGGGCAAGTATCGTGAAGCCCTCGACCAATATGTTCACTCCGCCAACGAGCTGCGGCGGGCTCAGTTGCCCTGGGCAGCCTTCGCGGCCACTCAGAGCGGCTGGATTGCCTACCACCGTCTGCGTGACCCTAGGCTTGCGAACAACCACCTATACAACGCCTGGACCCTGTATGGGGTCACCGACAAGAAGGGCAAGCCGCTCTTCCATACCTGGGTTCAGTCCATCGACGGTTCGGGGTGGAAGCAGACCACGGTGCCTGAGGCTGTGGGGCCCTTGCTCGACACGGTGGGCCGCGAGAGTTTCTGGTACAGGCTGGTTGACTTCTTCGTAATTCTGGGCGGCGGCAGCACGGCGCTGGGAATCGTGCTGCTGGCGCTGGCCACGCGTCTGGGAATCCACCCGTTGACCCGCAAGCAGCTTGTCTCGA
>JAKORR010000908.1 GCA_029777735.1 Armatimonadota bacterium
AATTACGGGTTCCACTGCACGTCGGCCTCGCGGTAGGCCAAGGTGATAACGCGGTCAGCGCGATAGTTGCCCGCCACGTCCTGCAGACCACGGCGCATCACGCGCTCGGCGAACCACACCTCCGCCGCCTCCGAAGGCCCGTCAACACTGATGTCGTTGGGCACGTCCGGATCGGCCCCGCCACTGACCGTGCCACTCGTCCCCTGTGCCTGACCGCGCTCCACGATGATGGTCAGCAAGGGCAAAGCCGTGAATCCACCACCCAACTGGGAGTCGACATAGGCGAGGTTCGCCTGCCCGGTCCAGGGATCATCGTCAGTCGCCGCCACCGGCCACAGCCAGCCGTCGTTGTTGGCAATCGCACCCGGGCTGGTCCCAGAGTCGTCCCAGTCAGTCAGGAAGTTGTACGCGGTTGTCTCACCCGAGGTAGGCGAGACAAAGGCAGTGCCGTCTGCGTCCTGCGCCGGATCACCAGCGTCCACGTACTGGAGGAACTTGCCCTTGAAACACATCTTGAACTGGTTGGCGAGCATGTAGGGGTTACCGGTGCGTGTGTCCGTTCCGAGGAAGGGCGTCCCGTCGGAGTTGCAACGCGTAAGGAACCCGCCCATGATGAAGTCCAGGTCCAGCCGGGCGTTAGTGTCCACCCGGAAACCCGCCAGGTCGAAGTTCATTGTGCTATCATGCACTTCGTAAAGCGGATCCGCTCCGCCGACCTCAACCCCGCCCTTGTCCGTCCAGTTGGTTCCACTGGAAGCATAGGTCCCAGTCCCGGTATCCGAGAACGCCCAACGGCTGTAGGGGGCGGCGAAGGTGCCCGTATCCGGATCCATGACCCCGAAGCTGATCCAGTTATCCCACACGGTGACGTAGGCAAAGGCCTCGATCCAACCGTTGATCAGGATGTCGTACTGCCCGTTGGTCGGATCCCCGTAGCCGGTCACGCCCTGCGTTTGGGCCGCAGGCACGGTCCGCAGCTGCACCGGGTCACCGATGCCAATTCCCACTCCCTGGGTCATCCCCACTGGTGCCGCCAAGACGACGAGCAAAGCTACCAGAACCAGTCGTCGTGACATTGTGATGCTCACTCTCCCTCTCTCTTTGTTCCGCGCTGCGTGCGCGGTTTGCAACATCGCTTACGGCTCGTATGCACATCCCGCCGCGCCACGGTCAGGGCCCACGACACCTGCGCCGTCCCCCAACGCCCCCGGGCGTTGCTGCCCAGCATTTCGCCCTGCGGCTCGGGGCGGCGAAGACCACGTGCGCGCGGATCACCTCCTTCGTGCCCGGCTCTGGGCAGGTACTGTCTGCATAGGCACAACTCTCTTCTCTCGCACCACCCCGGACCCCACCGTCAGTGCACAGCGCCAGCGCCACGCAAAGAGCAGCCACCTCCCGTTGAGCTTCGGCTCCAGGCCTCGGCCCGAGCACCCCACCATGCCGCACCCAGACGGTCCTCTTCCCCTGAGGCGCGACCATCTGCATCGCATCCCGCCGCTCTGACACCTTCATCTGCACACCGCAACCGAACAACCGCGCGTGTCTCCCCACCGCGATGTAACGTGCTCCCAACACTGCTGCAAACACCACGCCCCTCAACGCCCCCGGCCTAAATCCGCTCTCCCAACACCCGATGCTCCTCTCGAAAGCGCAGCTAAACCGAACGCAAGGGAGCCATTGCCATGCCCCGCAGCCCCGCGTTTGCCGCCAGTCTGTCCCTCGCGCTTGTCTTCTTGTTACCGCATGCGAGGCCGGCGTGCGCCCAGCAGGGCGCGGTCCCTAGCACGGGCGCTGACCTCTCCATCCGTATCACTGCAACCATCCCGGGCTACCTCGAGTTGTCCGCCGCGACTTCCTGCTGGCCAGGCCCCAGGGATGCTCACTCTCGGCTCTTGCGAGTGCGCGTGCGCGCCAACACCCCCTGGCGCCTGAGCGCCCGCCTGCTCGCCTCTGCACCTGCCCCCGGCTGTGCGCTGCGCCAACTTGACCCGCTTGGCCCCTGGACCAAACTATTCCCCGCGGCGCCAACCGCTGTGCCCTGCCACGTCCCCCACTTCGCCGGCGAACATGAACTGCGCTTCGAGTGGACCCACCACGGTGTCACCCCCACCCCTCCTCCCCTCGAGCTTGTGGCCGAGCCGACGACTGACGTCGACTGGCTGCTCCCCGAGGACGTGCGTCGCACCCAAGTCACCTGGCCTGGCCCTTCACCTGAGTCCGGTGCCCCCCTCGCCTGCATCCCCGGCACCGTCCCGGCCATCGTCAT
>JAKORR010000909.1 GCA_029777735.1 Armatimonadota bacterium
CCTGATTGCTGCCCCCCGTAGGAGTCCGGGCCGTGTCTCAGTCCCGATCCGGCTGACCATCCTCTCAGACCAGCTACCCATCGTCGCCTTGGTAGGCCGTTACCCCACCAACTAGCTAATAGGCCGCAAGCCCCTCCCACAGCAGTCTAGCCTTTACACAGCTCTTCAGGCGAAAAGCTATGCCTATCCGGTATTAGCAGCAGTTTCCCGCTGTTATCCCCGACTGTGGGGCAGGTTGCTTACGTGTTACTCGACCGTTCGCCGCTAGCAGCAAAACCGAAGCCTTGCTGCCCGCTCGACTTGCATTTCTCAGGCACGCCGCAAGCGTTCGTCCTGAGCCAGGATCAAACTCTCCATCCGAAATGGTAGAGCTTCTTGCTCCAGGCTCCCTCTTACTGAAGGGATCTTACTTCCGCTCTTCCCCTCAAAGTTGGACGCCCTACTCGCTGTTCAGTTTTCAAGGACCACCTTGCTTGCCCGCTCTCCCGCGGACAAACCTAATTCTACCACACCCCCTCCCCACTGTCAACCCCCTTTCCCTTCCCGCTTCTCACAAAGCTAGGCTGCCTTCCCCCGGCGCGTAGAAGTCCACCAGCCGGGTTCCAGACAAGGGAGAGTGCGGGGCGCTGCCCCGTGGCATCGGGTGGGGAGCGATGGTCTCTTCGGTTTTACCAGACTGCTGTCTGGCGGCCCCGGAGCTTTCCCCCGCAGCCTCGGCCGCCGGGGTGTTCCTCCGTGACGGGCCCTATCTTACCACAACCCCCTCCGCCTGTCAACTGCCTTTTTGCGTCGAAATCGTCTTTCCCTGCGCGAGCCACCGGGGCTCCGTTTCACGAGGAGGCAGCAGCACGCCTGGGCTTTGGCGCTGCGAGGCGTTTTGCCGGATGATGCGCTGCTCCGGCGCACCGCGTCGGTAGGCGCGCGGCGGATCGCGCACCTGCTGGATGGCGGTGAGACTCACTGCCCTCCCCCGACGCTCCACGCGACCCTTCACGATCAGCGCGAGCTCGCCATAGATAACGCGAGCGTACCTTCCTGTGTATTACCACTTGTCGGCCGGAAACAGGCCGC
>JAKORR010000910.1 GCA_029777735.1 Armatimonadota bacterium
ATCCGCGCGGCCTCAAGGGCGAGGAGATCCCTGTTGCCGCGCGCATCGTCACTGTGGCCGATGTCTACGATGCCCTGCGCATGGCACGCAGCTACAAGCCCGCTCACTCGCACGAGGCCGCGTGTCGTACCATCCTCAAGGGCGATGGCTGGACCATTCCCGAGCATTTCGACCCTGCCGTTCTCACGGCGTTCGAGAAGACAGAGGCACAGTTCGAAGAGATCTACCGCCAGATGGCCGGCGATTGAACCATCCCGCGAAAGGAGACCTGGCTCCTCCAGGGAGCGCCGGGGCTTCCTTCCCCTCCTCGCCTGCACCTCCGGGGAGGCCAATCCGGGTGCATCTCTCTCCACCGGTGCCGGGCGAGCCACACTCCCTCCCGTTCCTCATGGGCAGGGCCTTTCGATTATTGAGAAGCAGGAGCGGGTAGAATGGGGGCATGGATAAGGACGCGGTAGTTACTAGCTTGGTTGAGGCCCTCGCGTCTGTGCCAGATCCCCGCTCACGACACGGACGAAGGCATCCACTGAACGCCATCTTCCGCCAGACGTTGGCAGCGATGCTCTGCGGTGCTCAGAGCCTCTCCGCTATCTACCAGTGGGGAAGGCTCCAGGACGTAGAGACCGTGCGCGCCCTCGGCTACACCCGCGATAAGACGCTCTCACTCTCTCGGCTACACGACATCTACAGCGCCCTCGACGTTGAGGAACTGGAGAGGGTCTTGGCACAGTGGGCGCAGGAGCACCTAGGGGAAGATCACATCGCCATCGACGGGAAGGCGGTCTGTGGCACATGGGGCAAGGAGACCCCCGGCTTACAACTTGTGGCAGCCTATGCCGTTCGCGCCGGTCTAGTGCTGGCGCAAAAGGGGGGTACGGCGTGAGAGAAAGGAATCCGAGCTTACCGTTGCCCCAAAAGTCCTTGCTGAAGCACCGCTCAAAGGTCGGGTCGTAACCGGAGACGCCCTCTATGCCTGCCATGCTTTGTGCCAGCAAGTGGTGGATGCTGGGGGAGATTACCTATTCATCGTCAAGGGGAACCGGCAGGCGCTCGACAACGACATCGCCCTCATCTTCGCCAAGCCGCCAGTCGGGGCGCATTTCGACAGCACACGCCGGGTGGAGAAGCAGAAAGGACGGATTGAAAAGCGCGAACTCACAGCCACTGATGCGCTGAACGGTTACATAGACTGGCCCGGCGTGGCGAAAGTATGTCAGATCCGACGGGTGACAGAGAGCAAGGGTCGGCGCGTGGAAGAAGTCCGGTATGCCATCACCAGCTTGTCAGGCAATGCCGAAGAGCTACTGGCGTTGGTGCGCGGGCACTGGGCAATTGAGAACCGGCTCCACCGAGTGCGCGACGTCACACTGGGCGAAGACGCGTGTCAGGTGCGCAAAGGTGCGGCCCCGCAAGTGTTGGCGGGGTTCCGGAACGCGGTCATAGGGGCACTGCGGCTCCTGGGCTACGAGAACATCGCGGCAGCAATGCGGTCCATCGCATGGCGACAGGAGGCAGTTCGCCTCGTCTGCGGCTTTGACCCATGATAATCGAAAGGCCCTGCGCGTGTGCCGATGCCGCAGGCCGCCATCGCCGCGTTCGTTTTACCCAGAGCGCGACCGGATACGCCGGTCCATTGCAGCGATCGTATCTCACCAGATGGCAGCGAGAGGCCCCTCCGTGCTCCTCAGGCGGCCCGGGCACGCAGCAAGGGGTGGCCGGGAACGCTCGTCGGGCCGCAGCAGCAGGCATAGTGCTCCGGGGTCA
>JAKORR010000911.1 GCA_029777735.1 Armatimonadota bacterium
AACCTCTCCTGGAAGTCGCGCTTGCCGTACTGCCACTCCCAGTCCAGGCTAATGTTGGCAAAGGACAATATCGGCACAATGTTGGTGTTGGTCATGTGCGCAACGTTGGCGAACACCGGCCGCTCCTTCTCGTGGAAAAGGAAAGCCGTACGCTTGATCAGATCGCGCATGGCCCACAGGCCCATGGACGGGTGCACGCGCTCTTTCTCGTCAACCCACGCGCCGCCCGCCACTGTGTCGTAGTTGGCTGCCAAGAAGATATTGTCCCAATAAATGCCGTCGAAGCATGTCATCATCTCCTGGTAGTACCAGAGCGCAGCGTCCTGGAAGCTGCGCGTGGGGCAGATGTCATAGGAGATGTTGCCCTTAGTGGAGCGCGGGTGGTAGGCGAAGTTGATCCACTCGTCCTGGAAGGTTGGCCATTCTGCCATATGGTACCCCAAGCCACGCGCGTTGGTATAAGGTGTCCACAGCCAGCCCTGCGACCGGCGACAGGCCGCTGCGTCCCTCATAGCATAGGACACGTGGTTGAGGAAGAAGGTCCAAAGCTCTGTCCCTGGCTCGGCATAGGGCTTGTAGCCCTCCATCCACTTGTCCACAAACTCCTTGTTGTACTCGCCCGTGTCGCGGGCCCTGGACAGCGCCTCATAGATCGACAGGTCGTGCTCGCGCGGGTAAAAGTCATAGCTAAGGCAGCCGTAGTAATAGGACGAGCCAATGATCTTGAAGGGCTGTACCTTCTGCGATTCGTAGTACTGGCAGATCCAACGGCGCCAGTTCACCGGTTCCTCAGGCATGGGCTTAGCGGGTGTGGCCTGCAGCCCAAAGACGATCTCCCGCTCGCTGTCGAGGGCAGTGGCTCGTGTCACGAAGTTGACTCGCAGGGTCAGTACGTCCGCGCGGCGCTCAAGCTCCAGCGTGGGTGTGGTCTCGTCAAGACTCCACCCACGGTCGGAATCCGCGAACCAAGCCAGACCACGCTCTCCACCCCCAAGCCATAGGTAAGGATAGAAGGTGCCCACGATGTTCGTCTTGTTCGCCTTGGACGAGTCCCATACGGCTCCCTCGCCCGCGGGCGCCTTACCCGCGTAGTTATAACGCAGGCCGTCTCCACAGGCGTGCATGTAGATCATCTGGGCGTCGTCGAGCGGTATCTCCAGGCTCAGACGATCCACTGTGGCACCCGCCGACGGCAACAGGGTCAGGAAGACCTTCGCCATGCCGTCCAGGTCCCATTCAGTCCGCACGCGGACCTTCACTGGCCCGGCCGTGAACCCGCCTTCCGTCACGGTAAAGTGAGGCTTGCCGCTCAAGACGCGGAACTGGCCGTCCCGCACTGGCACGGACCTTCCGCCCCGTTGCACTACCCAGCGCATCGGGGCCTTAAGCAGCTCGCGCCCAAGACTGGTTACCTGCTGCCATGCGCCCGACCCGGCGACTTGGTGGTCTCTCAGCACAGTCGAGACAATGTTCCCTTTCACGCGGATCGGAGTGAAGGGCGGAATCACGCGCTCGGACAGGCCCAACTTGTTACCCTCCCAGGCAAACACACGGCGTTCGTAAGACGCGACGACTGGCTCGCGGGGGACACCGTCGCCACCCACCAACGCGGCCCTGACCTCGTACTGCCCTTCTCTGAGCGATGGCATGTCCAGCACGTCTTCGGCCGCATAGTCTCTGAACTGTAGCCTGCGCGACACAAGGGGCTTTTCTTCACCTTTCCTGGCGAAACTTAGGTCCACGCCCGTGACGCTGTCACGCGACGCCAAGGCTGCGATGTCCACCCGGGCCTTGACTTTGCCATAGGAGGGATACACGGCATACTGCAACTCGATGGCCGCCTTGTCCTGCTTGGCGATCGTCCAGCGGTCCTCGGGACGTTCGAATCGCCAGCGGAAGTCGCGCACGTAGAACACTTGCTTGCCGTCGGGCGAGGTGACCTGAAGTACCGTGTGATGATCGCCCTCAGGGCCACCGTGAGGTGGCTCGAAAATGACGATTTCCCTGGTGCCCGGAGACAGGACCAGGTCCTTCGTCATTTCCGTCGGCGGGTTCTGGCTCCAGGTGTCCGACAGGAAGACTCTCACCCGCCTTGTCTCTCGCCCTGGGTTGGCTAGGGAAAGCTCGATGCGCGGGGCTGAATCGCCCCTCAATCCAAGCACCTGCACCACGGGCGCGTCCTGCCGGAAGCTTATCTTCGGGAGGGTCGCCACGTCCTCATAAGCCGCCGCCACGCTCTCCCAGCGGCTCTGGTCCCACGGGCGTTGCCAATTACGGCAGATGCGCAGGCCCCAGGGATGGCTTAGGTCTGCGGCCGTGGCTCCGATTTCGCTAAAGGGAATATCTATTTCGACGTCCCACCAGCCATCGTTGATCTGCTGGTGAAACTTCCAGTTCCTTAGACGCCACGCCGCTTTCACTGGGTTCGCAGCGTCGGCCGGATCGAAAGCCCGGTCGAACAGAGCACCGCGCGCATTCACTATCAGGTGGAAATAGCGTTGATCTCCCGAGATCGCCCCCAAATGTGGGTGAATTACGAGCTCGACGGAGTCATCGTAGACTGCTGCCTCAATGTCTCGATCACCGTCCGGTACAGCCCGAGTAAGCAACTTATCCCCTGGCGGCACCTCGGACCTTATCGCGATATATAGGTTCTTCCCGTCGCTGCCACACCAGAAAATCGCCTCGCGCGTCTCCAGGCGTAGGTCGTGCTGGCTGCACAGACCTACGTTCCTGACCGCCCCGGCCCACTCGTCCTCCAGGATTCGTCCGTCTATCACCGGCGGCGTGGTCATCATAGGCACGCTCACCTCAGGCAACAGGGCCTCAGCCCAGACGGGAGGAATGGCCAGCACCAATGTCGTGAAGAGTACAGGGCCCAAGCGTGCGCTCATTGCGATCCCTCCGCGGCAGGCGGCTTGAGAGTCTCGTACAATAGACGCACTTCGGGGAGAGTCAGAGGCCGGCGGTAGATCGTCAGCTCGTCGATGAGCGTCAGCTCGCCACCGTCAGCACCTACCAGCAGCGCTCCGAACTCCGCAGCCGTCGGATTCTGCTTCACCGAAACGCTGGTGAACTCGCCGCCGTCCAGTGACAGGGACATAGTCGGCCAGCTCCACTGGGCCACCACTAAGCGCCACTGACCCGCCTGCCACTTGCTTGTGTCCAGCATCAGGCACTGGTTGCCAGTGCGTTGGGAAAGCATTAGGAATTGGAGTCCCTCATACCGTGTGACCACGCCCTCGTCGTTGTGCATAGGCCCCTGTCGCTGGAGGTAAAAGCTGGCGTTGCTTGTCATGAGAAAGGTTGTGTTCCCGCCCTGCTGTCGCGTCCAGCCCACAGGGCATATCCACAGCGAGATGGCGCCCCTGGTCTCCAGAGGTGCATTCCCTTCACGTGGATAGAGGCCCTGCCCGCTTCCTTCACCGGCGACCAGCGCTCGTCCGCTCACGCCCTCGGCGAACTGAGGCTGTCCTTCGACCCCAAACTTATATTCGCCTGCAGCCATGTCCGGCACGAGACTATCGTGGTCGAAGGTTAGCCGGAAGGTTGCCCAGTCCATCATCTCCCGCAGGCGCTCATTGCGGAATAAGGGACCGGCTCGCGGATCCAGAGTCGTTAGATAGTCCCCGCCAGCCCCCAGGAGAAAAGGCACACACAAGCAACAGGACAATGTAGTCACTGATAGTCCTCCAGCCGCAGCGCGAATATACCTCCAGAAACTTCGCGCCCCGGCGCCTCTACTCGTATCGTAGGGCTTCGATGGGGTGAAGACCTGCAGCCTTGCGTGCGGGATATAGTCCGAAGAAGACGCCTACCACAGCCGAGAAGATAAAGGCCACGGCCACAGCGGTAAAGGATATCAGACTCTTGAACCCCAAACTGCTGCCGATCGGCCCAACAGCGCCCAGACCAATAGCTGCTCCCACGAGGCCCCCCACGACGCTGAGGACTATGGACTCGATGAGGAACTGAATCATGATATCGCGTGGCTTGGCACCAACGGCCTTGCGAATACCAATCTCGCGTGTGCGCTCGGTGACCGACACCAGCATGATGTTCATGATTCCCACGCCACCGACCAGGAGGGAGACAGCCGCGATACCGGTTAGGAAGCGCGTCATAGCCGCACCCGCCTCGGACATAGTCGCGAGGAACTCCTCCTGAGTACGAATCCGGAAGTCATCGTCCGTGCCCGGCATGAGCCGATGGCTGCGCCGCAGCACTTGCCTCACCGACTCGACGGCTTCCTTCGTGGAGTCGGAGCTTGCGGCGGACATCTGGATGGTGCTCAGATATCGGCTTCCTTCCAGTTTGGTCCGCCCTGTGGTGAAAGGTATGATGATCTGGTCGTCGGGACTCCCGCCGCCGCCCTTCTCCTCGAGAATCCCGACGACCCTGAACATAGTTCCACGGATTTTGATATTCACGTCGATCTGCGGCCGTCCATAGAACAGCTCGTCCACGATGGTCTTGCCCAGCACGCAGACATTGCTGCGAGCTCGAAGGTCGGCAAGATTGATGAACCGCCCCTTGGTCAGCTTGTAGTTGCGGATCCTCTGCCACTCTGGAGTCGTTGCGACAATGCGCGTGTTGTGACTCAGGTTGCGATATTTCACTGTCTGGTTGCTGATAAGCTCAGGCGCTATGAGCGAAACGCCCTTGGCCTCGCGCTTCAGCATTTCTAGATCCGCCATTGTGAGCTTGCCTTCCACAGATTGCGGACTGCGTCCCCTCGCCGGCAAAACCGTGAGCACGTTAGTGCCTAGAGCGCGGATACGGCTCAACGTATCGGCCTTCATCCCCTCACCGATCGCTACGACAATGATGACCGCCGCTACTCCGATAATGACCCCCAACATCGTGAGCAGCGAT
>JAKORR010000912.1 GCA_029777735.1 Armatimonadota bacterium
CGACATGTCGTTGTACATCGCCGCGAAGTCGCTGTAGACCTTGCCCTTGCTGCCAGCATAGTGGTCGTTGAACTGCATCGCTCGCTCGAGGGCGATGTCGCAAAAGGCGACGAACTCCAGATCCTCTACCATGGCGATGGTCCGGGCGTGGGCATTAGCGATGCCTCCACACCCAACCATGCCTACACGTAGCTTAGCCATCTGATATCCTCCTAAACTCGCGGGATTAGCCGGGCTATTGCAGCTCAGTAACCTTATCTCGGGGCACGGCCGAAGTGCCGTCCCCCCACACGTCTCGCGCGTCCGGCCCCGAGAGTAGCCCTGATGCTGTATCGTTTACGGGACCTGCCAGGCGCTGCGCAAAGGAATAACGCCGTGCAGGTACAACTTTTCTCTCTGTCAAACGTTTATCCTCTCTGCGGAGCCGGCGGAGCATGGTTGCTTCTGGACCATGCAGAGGGCCGCGCGCAGCGCCGGGCAAGAGTGAAACAGGTGGCTTGTTCCTCAACGCTTGGTAGAATTTCACATCGACAGTCTTAGCCACCAAGGCCCAAACAGCGGTATAATCTAAGAAAGCCGAGTCCTAGGAGGAAGGGCTTGATGCGGTTTGGGGACTTTGGTCCTACAGATAGACGCAATAGCCTAAAACTGCTTGTGCATCTGCCCAATCTGATCAAGCTGCATTGGCGTCTGTTGCGGGACCCTCGCGTGAATCTGGTGCCTAAGCTGATTCTGCTGGCAGGTCTGGCGTACCTCTTCGTCCCGATCGATCTGATACTGGATCTGCCCTTCGTCATACCAGGCTACCTGGACGATTTGGCTGTGCTGTACCTGGCCTCTAAGGCCTTCATCAGGCTCTGCCCGCCCAAGGTCGTTCGTGAGCACGTCATGCTCATCGATCAGGGCGGTTAGCGAGGGCCCCGGGTCAACCCATAGACAGAGATCTTGAGATCACCAGCGGACGAGACTCCGAAGGCTTGAGGGATTGCGGGTGCGAACCACTAGGTCAGACGCGCGAACCAGGAGGGGAGAGCGTGGCGCCACAAGTTCGTGAGCTACGCTGGCCGGCCGACCGGGATGCTGTCCTGAGCTTTCAGTACGAGGTTTACGAAGGGAACTTTCCGGGCTTCCGCGTCACCGCCGAGTTCCTGCGCGAGTACGCCCAGCAGATCAAGATGGCCTCGCGGAGCCCCTACGAGAAGCTATACGTGCTCGACGACAACGGCCAGGTGTGTGGGTTCATCTGGATGGAAGTCCGCGGTACGATGATAGACCCCCTCATCGGGTACATTAAGAATATCTACGTGGCGCCTCAGTGGCGAGGACAAGGTTATGCCCAGGCCCTGCTGCACGCAGCCGATGAGTGGTTCATGCGGCAGGGCTGTACCAAGGCCTCGCTTGACGTGAGCGTGTGCAACGAGCAGGCCATCAACTGCTACCGCCACGCAGGCTATGAGGTGACGCGGTACCGCATGGAGAAGCACTATTAGCCCGGACTGCCGAGCGAGGGTGTCAGCGTGAGCGACGAATCCGTACTCGACGAAGAGAATCTGCAAGCGCAAGTCGACGAGCTGCGGGCCCTGTGGGAAGCAGGCCAATGGCGTGAGGCCAGGAGCCAGCTCCTCCAGCTTCGCCGGCAGCGTGGTGACTTGCCCGTACTGCTCACGGCCCTTGGCGATTGCCACGCGGCCGGCGGACACTGGGCTGACGCTGTGCGCTGGTATGAGGAGTCACTGGCCCGTTGCTATGACCCGGACCTGGTAGCGCGGCTGGATGAGGCTCGCTCGCAGCTCGGCGGCCCAGGCAGAGGCGGTGCGGCGCGGCTCTGGATGTACGGCGCAGCCGCCGCGTTGGTGCTCGTGCTCATCGCCCTGGGTGTTACAGCTTACCTCTGGCTGGCAGGGTCACGTCCACCCGCGCGACCGGTGGGCGCTGGCGAGCCTGTTCCTGCGGTGCCCCGAGCGCCACACGGCGTCGAAGGACGAACAACGCAGTCGATGCCTGGGCCCTCAACAACAGGCCCCTCGGCGGCTCCATCCCGTCCTGTCTTCCAGGGCCAGCGGACAGTGACGTCGGCGCATCCACCGACCGGGCCGAGTCCGGCAGCTCTCCCGCCCATCAAGGTGACCAAGACCGTAGAGGCGCCAGCTACCGACGATGACCATTTCCTCACCAGCTTGCTTGGCGCCCTTAGCTGGCCGGACGACACCCCACTCACGGGTGACGGCTTCGTGCAGTTCGATCCTTACCCAGGCTATGCCTTTGTCACCCTACAGATCCCCCGCGCGCTGCCTTCGCAGGACCTGTTGAAGGTCGTTCTGGACACTGCCTATGGCGTGGCTGTATCCCTCATGAAGGGATCCCCGGCCGTGCGGTTCGTCACGGTACGAGCCCTCTACACCTTCGCTCCGGCGGATGAGAAGGCGCGCACCGTAGTGGCCTTCCGTGGCAACACGAGCCGCGAGTCTATAGAGTACTGGGGCAGAATAAAGCGACGCCCCAGCCACGAAGAGATTTGGTACCAGGTCTTTGCCGCCTGCTGGTGGAACCCCGAAGTGCCCGTACAGTCGGGCGGACGATCAGACAACAGGAAGTAGATAGATTCCAGATGGAATCCCTCAACATTGCACTCGTGGCAGTTGACCTTGACGGCACTCTTGTTCGCGGGGACGGGGTGGCGCGAGAGGATGTTTCAGCCCTTGCCCAGGCCATCGAGAAAGGCGTGATCGTCTGTATTGCGACTGGTAGGCCGGACAAGTCCGCGCGGATGGTACTGGAGCAGATCGGGCTGGGCGATTTGCCCATCATTTCCTTCAACGGCGCCATGGTGAAGGTGCCCGGCACCGACGAGCCGCTGCTGCACCTGACAATGCCACTGGAGTTGGCTCGTGAGGTTGTCTCGACAGCGGTCCAGGAGCGGTGGCACCTACACTACTTTATAGGCGATGACTGCTACGTGTCGCGCATGAGTAAAATGGCTTGGGTCTATTGGAGACGCACCGGCATTCGTCCTATCCCCGTGGGTGATCTTCGCAAGGTGGCTACCCGGGAGCCGACCAAGATCATCCTGGTTGAGGAGCCGGAGCGCGTGAACCAAATAGGGCCCGAGATGATGCGCCGTTGGGGCGATAAGCTCTACGTCGCGCGGTCGCGGCCCGACATAGTCGAGATCGTCAATCCGTCAGTGAACAAGGGCATGGCTCTAGTGAAGCTGTCTGAGCACCTGGGAATACCGATTGCCAAAACTCTCGCCCTAGGTGACGCGACCAACGACGCGCCCCTGATTGAGGCCGCCGGCATCGGCGTGGCCATGCCCGACTCAGACCCTGAGGTCATGGCCTTGGCCGACGTGATTCTGGAGGACTCCGAGGCACCGGTGGCGGACGCTATCAGACAGCTCGTCCTACGCGGTTCCTGACAGTCACGGGGAAGGCAGGACATAATTCCCTTTCCTTGCCGGCCAGTCAGGTGCTGCGGGCCGCGCGCAGGGCCTCAAGAGCGCCCGCGATCAAAGCAGCCCCAGCCCCACTGCCAAGAGCTGTTGTCGTCGCTTCATAGCCGCCTTCGCGCAGAGCGTCGTCGGTGGGCATGTAGCCCAGGTTCTCGCCAGCAAGACTCGCGAACATGGTATGGGCAAAGGGCGATTTCTGCTTGATGTGCAGGCCGATCTCCACAAGAATCTCACACGGGCCTGTCACCAGACCCCACTCATCTGCAGCTATAGCCTGGACCTCATTCGGTAAGGAGGCACGACACCCAAACAGCTTCGCCATTTCCAGCTCGTAGCGATCGCGCCAGGCCTCGGGGACCGAGGGATCCGTGAGGGCCTCGAGTCTGGCCTGCACCCTGTCGACAGGTTCGAAGGAGCGCAGCGGAAGCTCGGCCGTGACACTCGCTACTCCGAGCGGGCCCTCTACTTCGCGCGCCCGGTGCCATGCGCTGACAGCCGCGCCGCCCAGCGACTGGCCCACCCGCCGCCGCGCGTCGCCTTCACGCCAAGCGGGTACCTGGTCCCCGGCCGCCCCCAGCAGGAATAGCGACGGCACGCCCAGTTCCCTGGCAAGGACCCAGCGCATTTCGCCCGGATAGTCTGCCGACACAGCGTATAGGTTCGATCCCCCGCACACGGGATGGCAGGCAAAGTTCACGGCCGCGGCCAGGGGAACACCGCTCTGCGTCTCGACCCGTAACACCACAACTTCGGGATCGGTAACTCCCAGGCATAAGCCCTCGACGCGCGGGTCCGACGGCGCGTGACTGGGCCCCGACCACCCTCCCTTCCGCCATTTGCGGTACAGCCCATAGCCCTCGGCCGAAGCGACACTTGCCTGGTCCTCGGATAACCTCAACCGGTTCGCACAGCCTCCCTCGGGCGTCAGGGGCCTACGATTGAAGCTGATGCCAACGGCCTTAGCACTGCCGACTAGCAGCCGCACGGACTCTAGGCGTCGCCAGGCGTCCTCAATCAGGCCCGCCACCACAGCAATCAGGTTCTCACGGTATTCGGGCAGCATGGTCTCGCGCAGCTCTCCGCTCAGCCAGGCCGAAGGATCCACCATGGGCCCGAAGTGAGTGTGTGTGGTGGAGATAACAATGGCCCTCGGGTCAAGACCCGTGCGCTCAGCAGCACGATCCCGCATAGCGTCTTTGGCCTCAAGGCCGAAGGAACATAGGTCCAAGGAGACAATCGCGGCTGTCCTGCTCCCATCCGAGAGTGCCAAAGCCTGGGCATAGAGTGGGTCGGCCACGTCCTCGGCGCCATGAGTGCGAGAGGCGTAGCCTGCCATGGTAAGACCCAGAGGAGGCGTAATATCTGCCTGGGCAACTGCTGCATAGAAGGACATGCTGACACTCCCTCCTATTAGCCCCGCCGCAGCAGACCGTGGTTCGGGCCCACGAAGCCCTAACCTGCCTGGGGCCGTCCCCCATAGTGCTCCCAGCCGGTCGTGGGAAGCCTGATACAGACTCCGCGGCTGTCTAGGAGAACAGCGCCGGATCCCTCCACAACATGGCCAACCACGGTCAGAGGGCAGTTGAGTACAGCCAGTTTCTGCCTGGCCGTAGGCACCTGTTCAGCTGCTAGAGCTATCAGCAGCTCGTACTCTTCTCCACCGCCGGCGGCGAACTCCAGTTCCGGGCGGCCCAGAGCCCTGGCCGCCTCAGCCACTCCGTCGGCAAGGGGTATGAGATCGGCTCGTATCTCTGCCCGAAGGCCACTAGCGGCGGCCAGACGTGAGGCATCGAGCAGCAAACCGTCGCTGATATCAAGGGCAGCGTGCACGGGAAGGCATGCTAAAGCCTGAGCCTCGATGATCCTCGGCCTGGGGGCTGCTAGACGATTCCGGAGGGCTCTCCACCGGGCTGCGGGGCGCTGCCCCTTCTCCAGTAGCGCGATCGCTGCCGTGGGCGCGCCCAGGGCCCCCGTTACGACGAGGGCGTCGCCGATCTGCGCTCCGCTGCGCAGCCATGGCTGTTTCGTTTCGCCTACGGCCACGAGGTCCGCGAAGAAGCCCTTGCTTTGCGTGGTATCACCGCCGGCCAGTCGGGCGCCATACTCCGCGGCCGTCTGCGCAACCGCGTTAGTGAAGGCCCTTACGGCAGCCGCAGAGAGGTCTTCAGGCACACCCAGAGAAAGGAGCAAAGCCAAAGGTTGGGCGCAGACAGCTGCAAGATCGCTCAGGCAACCGTAGACCGCTCGTCGCCCAATCTCGGCCCACGAGAACCAGTCCCGACGAAAGTGCACACCCTCAACGACAGCATCGGTGGTTACGGCCACCCGAGTATTGCCACTCTTGAGGAGAGCAGCGTCGTCGCCAAAACCGGCGCCCGAAAAGCCAGCACCAAAGCGGGCCGCTAGCCAGCGGTGAAAAGCAAGCTCGCCCCACTCAGCGAAACGCAAGATGCCTCAATCCGCAGAGGCGGGTGCAACCTTGGGCTCGGTGGCAGCAGCTATGCGGTTGAGGGCCGCCCTAAGCCGATCAGCCCATTCCTCTGCCAAAGCAGCCATCGTCTTTCCTGCAGCCTCGGCATCGGCAGGGATGACCTGGACGACCAACCGGCCGTCGGCGAACACGCCCACGCCTTCATCCACAGGTGCCACGGTGACCTGGCTAGCCCGAACCGACAGCGCCTCAGCCACCCTCTGGTCCACAGCTATGCGACGGGCGTCAAGAGTCGGGTAGCCATCCAAACCGCGAAGCGCGAAAAGGAGACTTCCGCCCAGACACACATCGCCGGCATGAGGCTTGGCACGCGGCCCAACAGGGCCGGGCATGACCGTGGGTAGACCTACCCGGAGACTCTGGGCCCATTCTTCAGCCAGAGCCCTAGCTGATACCGCCTTAGCGGCCTTTACGTCCTGGGGATACACCGTGACCAGCCTGACAGGCCCAACGTAAACCGTCGGCTTCCCCCGTATAGGTTTGACAGTGACCGGCCCCGCAAGACGCCGAGATAGCAGCTCGGTCAGCCGAATGTTGACTATCCTGGCGCGTTGTGGAATGGTGTAGCCTGCAGCGGAAGCCTTGATGGTGAAGAAATGCACCGACCCTACGCCTATCACCGCTTCCTCCGGAGTGAAGCCCGTGGGGACCTGCGGCTTTTCTGTATCGCTGCCTAGTATCACTACCTCGTCGGTAACAGCATAGGCGGAGATACAGACTGCCGCCATGAGCAGAGCCAGACTGAAAACACTAAGCAAGCGCGCACTCATCATCGCAGACCTCCCTGCGCCTTTGGCGCTGTCACGCAGGCCCACAGTCCGCGCGCCCTGGTGGGCTTAGGCCCTCCCAAAACGCCGTTGGCGCTGGTTGTACTCAAACAGGACTTCCCCAAGGTGCTCTTCACGGAAATCGGGCCAGAACACCGGTAATATGATTATCTCCGCGTAGGCGACTTGCCAAAGCAGAAAATTGCTGATTCGCATCTCTCCACCGGGGCGAACGAGCAAGTCCAAGTCGGGAAGGTCAGGCTGGTACAGGTACTCGGCAAAGGCCTCTTCGTCTAGCTCTCTTGGATCGAGTTCTCCCTCCCGCGCTCGTTCTGCCACCGCCCTCGCGGCATCCACGATTTCCGCCCTGCCCCCATAGTTCACGCACAGGTTCAGAACCATGCCGGTGTTCTCTGAGAGATCCGCCTCGGCCCGCTTGAGTAGAAGAGCCAGCGACTCCGGTAGCTCGCCCAGCCGCCCGGAAGCCCGAAAGCGTATGTTGGCCTCATCGAGCTCATGGATCTCCTCGCGTAGGGCCAACTCGATCAGATCCAGTATGACCTCCACTTCGTGCGCTGAGCGGCGCCAATTCTCTGAGCTGAAGGCATATAGCGAAAGCGCCTCGATGCCCAGCGCCCCACAGGCACGGACTACGCGCTTGGTGGCCTTCCGGCCTTCAAAGTGCCCTTCGGTGCGCGGCAGGCCCCGCTCCTGCGCCCACCGACCATTCCCATCCATGATGATGGCCACATGCCGCGGAAGGTTCAGGCCGGCCGTGCGACGGCGAAGTTCCTCCAGAACCTGGTCTGGTTGCTCACTCATGGCTGTCAACCACCGCTGCCGGCGCACCAACGATCTCTGACACCACCTCTAACCACTCCTCGCCGACAGGGCCAATCAGGTGTGAAGCACAATTGCAGTCGCTGCTGCCAAAGTGTACCACCCCAGGACCCCATCGCGCCAGAAGTGTCAAGGCACATACACACTCAGATTCCTTCGCCAGGGCCCATACCGCTACCTTTCGGGGAGACTGAAGATGAGTAAGGTAATCAATGTGCCATCTAAGCCTCTTACGGCGTCGGAAGTGACGCTCCACGCGCTGGGCGAGACATCGTTGGGCACTGCCGACATAGATGAACCGCCCCACCCCAAGGCCTACGCAACCCAGCGCTCCCGCTCTGAAAGCCATCGCTTGCCACAACTCAAAGGTTAGCAGGTAGATACCACCCTGCGGAACACGCAAAGCCAAGGTGTCACCGAAGAAGCCCGTGTGTGGAGACATAGACCAGGCTTACCGCCTTGTCCCCGGCAGACCGAACACGAACCACCCGCTCCAATCCTTCAGCCGCTTGGCCCCCGGCCCGCGGAGCGCAAGTCCTCTTACTCTCACTGACGCTCCAACCAGATGCCTTCAGGCAAACGAGGGCATCGCGCAGAGGTAGACCCAGAACATCGGGGGGACCACTCTCGGCGCTCATTGCTCCATGATCTCCTCGGTCTTCCGCTCCAATACTTCGTCGACCGCCTTGATGTACTTGTCGGTCATTTCCTGAATGCGCTTCTTGGCAGCATCTCGATCGTCTTCCGAGATGTCGCCAGCCTTCTCCAACTTGTCCAGGCTTTCGTTGGCATCTCGCCGGATGTTGCGGATGGCGACACGGCCGTCTTCCGCCATTCGCCCGACAAGACGAACTAGCTCCTTGCGTCGCTCCTCGGTCAGAGGCGGAATGTGTAGGCGGATGACCCGACCGTCGCTCTGAGGCGTCAGGCCCAGGTCCGACGTCAGGATCGCACGCTCAATGGCGGGAACAGCAGAGACGTCCCACGGTGCAACAACCATCAAACGAGGCTCAGGCACCGATACCGTCGCTACTTGGCTTATGGGAAGCTGCGAACCGTAGTATTCTACCTTGATGGTATCAAGAAGCGCAGGGCTGGCGCGACCCGTGCGCACGCCCGCCATGTCCCGCTCCACCGCGGCCACAGTGCGCTTCATCCTGTGCTCGGCTTCCTCAAGGACCCCGCTAACCGTTTCAGGCATCACAGGCGCCTCCCGTATTGCCCTCGCGGGCAGTGTTAGTGTTGTTGTCGTCCTCGGAAGCCACAAGAGTGCCAATCGGCTCACCCAAGGCAGCCCGCACGATGTTGCCCTCCGTCCGGATGTTGAAAACTACGATCGGCAGGCTATGATCCATACTCAGAGAGATCGCTGTGGCATCCATCACCCGCAGCCCTCGCGATAGGACATCCAAATAGGTCAGCCGTTGGAGGATTTGGGCGTCGCTGTTGGTACGTGGATCCTGATCATAGACACCGTCCACATTCGTGCCCTTCAGGATCGCCTCCGCGTTGATTTCGACTGCCCGGAGCACGGCAGCCGTGTCGGTGGTGAAAAAGGGATTACCTGTGCCGGCCGCGAAGATGACTATTCGTCCCTTCTCCAGATGGCGCAGTGCTCGCCGCCTAATGAAGGGCTCGGCTACCTCGCGCATTTCAATCGCCGTCTGAACCCTGGTCTCGAGACCCAAACGCTCGAGGGCGTCCTGCAGCGCCAAAGCGTTGACTACTGTAGCGACCATTCCAGCGTAGTCAGCGGCGGCTCGCTCCATTCCCCTGGCAGCGGCTGTAGCACCACGCCAGATGTTACCCCCACCAACCACAATGCCTGACTCCACGCCCTGCTCCCAGATCTGCTTCACCTCGCCTGCAAGACGCTCGACTGTCGGGAAGTCAATCCCGAAGGCCTCGGTGCCCTTGAAGGCCTCGCCGCTCAGCTTCAGCATAACCCTACGCCAGCGCGGGCGCGGTTGGTCTCTCAAGCTTATTCAGTCTCCTCCCCAACCTGGTATCGCACGAACCGGC
>JAKORR010000091.1 GCA_029777735.1 Armatimonadota bacterium
CTCAGGGATGGGGCTGCCTTTGGCAGCCGTGCGTGCGCGTCAGAGAGGCCCGACGGCGCGCGTGTTCGACGATCCGCCCCCGCCCGAAGGAAGACAGAAGCCTTGCAGAGCAAGGCTTCTGCCGAGGAATGGGGGTTGGTGAGGAGGACACGAATCCCCCCTGGCGGGGCAGAGCCGGCCCTAGCCGGTGACGCCCCGAGCGCCCCTGATCCTCTGGCCTGGTGACGATACTATGCGGCTGCCCCTACCCCTGCCGCTCTAACAGCAGGGGATATGGCATGGCTTTTGAGACGTTGCGATAGGGCTTATGGCAGGGGCTCGCTCCCCCTGTCCACGGCCGCCGGAGATGCTCGGCGGCAGACGATGCGATAGGGGATACACCCATCAATCATCGGCGGGGCCCCCTGGAACGCCTCCTGTACCGCTAGTCTGCCGCCGGAGAGTGCGGTCCTCCTGGCCTGTGTAGTAACTGGGGGCGGTGATACTGTGGGGCCAGGTGGACAGCTCCCACCTTGTCAATTGCCCAGGTTCCACCGCCCAGACGGTTGGCTGCCCAGGGATGCGTGTCCGGCGGGGCATGGCTGCCAGGGCCGGTAGGCCCAGAAGCGGCGACAGGCGGTTGACCTCGTCAACCCATGACGGATTCATGTGGCTGGTCCAGCTGGGCTTGATGGCGCCGCTGTGTCCCAGCTCCTGGTAGATGGCCTGGTGGATCATTTCGTGCAGCAGGACGTCCGCAGCCAAGCGCTCCCCCAGGAGGAGGCCTATGTGCCAGGCGTTCCCCTTCGGCTCCAGCAGGGAGCGGTGCATGGTGATCCGGGGAAGCCTGCCAGGCGCGTCGGTATGGTGGAAGATTGCCAGGGCATTCCCGTGCGATGTCAGACCGTAGTCAATGGCCGCCGGGGTCAGGCGCCCGTCAAAACATCGGGCATTGTGAGCGGCCCACGTATCATACAGCCACCGGCCACTGTCTCCCCATAGGAGGCCGGCGGTATGGCGGAGGGCGGCGAAATCATCCATGTGATCCTCTAACTAGCGGCACACGGCCATGCGCGCACAATAGTCGGCAAGCACGGCGTCCGGGTCAGGGTGGTCTCCAGCTCGGTGGCGGCACTTGTCGGTGGTGGCGACGATGTGACGGCGAGAAATTCGGGGCGTCAATACACCCGTCAATATTCCTCAGGCAAGAGTAGGGTGGTGTAGGAACGATCTGCCTCGGTGATGATCCACATGCGCTCCTGCGTGGACAAGGTGTAGGCAGAGAGGAGACGGTCGCCATCCCGCAGGGCATCGTCGTTGGCTTGCCAGTCCTGCGTGTCTACGTCACCCCAGTCGCCGCGGACATGGCGGGCGAGGTACCCCAGGGGAGACTCGCCGGCCTGCCCCAGAGCCCCAAGTGCTCCTGGCGTGGCGACCGTCTGTCCCAATGGGAAGAGCGGCCCCTCTCTGCGGGGGCCCGGTTCGGATGCTGGCATCTGGAATCCTTCAGGTGATGGCATAACCCCTACCCCGCAGAGTACAGGGGCAGCGGCCATGACGTCACAATGGACAGTGTATCGCTGCGCTGCTATTATGTCAACACACAAATGGATGCCACCCGACATCCAGAATGCCCTTCCGTGCCCCTGTAGTACCCAAGAGAATAGGAGAGGGGGCAGGGAATGTAGGGTAACCGCCGACGACAACAACCCCCGTCTTCTTGGATCTCTCGGTGGCCTTGGCGGCGATCCCCGCCTCGATTTCCCCAGCTACATCAGCCCCCGCTCGCGCAGGGAAACCCAGCCCTGACGGGCCAGGATGACATGATCGAGGATGGGCATCTCCATGGCCCGGCCCACTTCCACCAGCTGGCGGGTGATCTGCAAGTCTGCGCTTGAAGGCGCCGGGTCGCCGGAGGGGTGGTTGTGTACGGCGATCATGGCCGCGGCGTTGTCCGAGAATCCCAGGCGAAAGACATCTGCTGGCCGAACAGGCGCGGAGCTCAGCGTCCCTTGGGTGACGAGATGCTCCCCCAGCAGGTCGTTCTTGATGGACAAGGTCAGGAGGCGCAGCTGCTCCTGCGGCATATCCACCATCCGGGAGGACAGAAGCGCGGCAACGTCCGCAGGACTGGTAATCCGCAGTGCTCCTCCTTCGGGGGCGCGGTACTGCTCACTTGTCAGGCCCCTCGCGCGCTCGGCCATGTCCTCAAGGAAGTGCAGGAGCCTGGCGTCCTCAGGCGCCAGGAAATGCACCTGGCGGGGCAGCTCGTGGGGAGCGGCAGGTGCGGTGTACACGGCCGCGGCTCCATACACGGCGGGAGTATATGCCGCGGCCGGCTCGCCCACGTGCAGGGGGTCCAAGGACTCCTGCTCCATCGCCAGTTGTGGAAACGGCAGTTGGGCCCCGGCCACCGGCTCGCGGTGGCATACGGTGAGACCATCGTCGTCAAGGCTGATCTCAAACAGGCCCAGCACCGCATGGGTCTGGCCCGTCTGGGCCAGGTGACAGAGGAGGGTGGCAAGGGCTTTCCTCTCGCGCTCCTCGGCAGCCGCTTTCAGGCGGCGGCTACGATCCAGACTGCGGGCCGCCCGCACCAGACGGGCTTCGGGTGAAGAGATGGATTGTGCTCTGCGCTCCACGGCTAGGTCGGACTACTCCCCCGCGGGGAGAGAACGGATAAGTGGGCTGGTAGCGACGTTGATGGAATCAGCAGCGACGGGCGCATCCGAGCCTGCGTAGGCCTCGCGGGCGAGGAGATCTTCAACAGCGTGAGGATCTTCCGGGGTAAAGGCGGTGACGACGGCCATCCAGTCGATGCGCTCCAGGGCAAGTGCCAGGAGCTGCGCGTAGAGGCCGAGACCGTCTGAGAGGGGATTCTCTTCTTCCCCGATCCAGCGTTCGAGGGCGAAGGCGGCGGCATCCTGCGTGGGGCAGCCGGCGATGATGGCGAGGGTATCGCCGTAGAGGGCTTCGTTGTGACAAAGGGCACGGTAGGTGAGCCGGGTTTCCCGGCTGAGATCGCTAAAGGTATGGGGTTTGTCTGCTTCCGTCATGGGTTCATGGGCGTACCCCCTCCCCTGCCGCAGGCAGGCGCGTCTAGGGCTGCGCGATGAACGCAGTGTACCACACAGAGTGTGGTTATGTCGCCCTATTTGCGCGTTTCTCCTGATGATCGAGGCCGGCGGCAACGTCCTGGCGCCACTCCTCAAGAAGCGCTAACACCTCCCCGTAGCGGGCCTGGGGGATGTTCTTGTAGCTCGTGACTCCGAACGTCCGGTACAGCGTGCCGAAGACCCCCTGGTAGTGATTCTTGGCGCCGTCATGTTGCCCAAGCAACTGAGCCAGGCCCTTCACCCGCAGCTGAATCTCGCTGGCCTGCTCGTCACCGATGTATGTGCCAGGCGCTACCCGGCGCTTGACTTCAGCGACATCTCGGACAAGCGCCCCCACCACCTGAGCGGCCTGATCCAGGCGTGCCTCGGTGCGATCGAGTCGCAGTTCGAAGGTCATCTGCTGCTCGGCCATCTGGGCGATGGCCAGGGCCATGTCGCGCACATAGCCGAGGGAGGACAGCTCCCGTTCAGATCCGAAGGCCGTCAAGGTCTGAGCCTGGAACGCGCGCCAAAGGACGCCGTAGCACTCGCGCTGATAGCGGATGACCTTCTCCTGAAGCTCGGGCTTGATCCGGCTGGCGCTGATGCCGAAGAGCCACCCGTGGAGGAATTGCACCGGGAGACAGAGCATCTCTTGGGGGCCGCCGCCGCGGCCATCGGCAGAAGGGGCGGTCATGACGACCACCCCTTGCCTGACGTCAGAGAGAACCGGGTCACGGTCAATGCGCTGGCGCTGGCTGCTCCAGTCGAGCCCCAGGTACTCGCAGATGGGCCGCACGGGCACATAGATCGCCGGCTGGTGCTGCCCTTCCACGGGGACCAGGGCGGCAACGATCTGATCGCCGTAGAAGTCGATCTCACGTTGCTGCAGAGCGGCGATCGGGGGAGAGGGGTCCATGGAGAGATCCTTTGTGCTTAGATGTGAGGCGAGAACTTTCGTGTAGCCACGTACGCTACATCACCTACAACAACCCACCCCGAGCATGTTGTTCGTGGCTGAATGCGTAGCCAAAGACTACACGAAGGGTGGCGCTCAGGTCTCGATGTGAGGGACGAAGCCATGGCTGGTTGCTCCCCTTCCTCTGGTATCGCTAGATGCTTGGGGGCGAGAGCGCCCCGCCGCGCTCACTGGCTTCTCGGGAGCATCTCGCAGGCCAAGGATGTCCTCAAGGACAGCGAAGAAATACGGCATCTTGATCTTTCGTCTGACATCGAAGTTCGGGTCATCTCCCACCGCCTTGATCTGGGCGGTAGATTCCTGGGTAAGGCTACGGGCCTTGTAGAGGGCATCCTCGAACCGGGCGATGCTGCATCCGGCGGCTTGGTACAGGTTCCAAGCCCGGGTACTGGAGGACTTGGCTGTAGCTCGGTCTCCCAGTTCACGCTGGCGATCCATGATGAAGCTCTGGATCCGCTGGAAGTCCTCATCTCCTGTCTCTGGGCGTGGGGCTGCGCCTCCGCGGGACTTCCCTGCTGGCTGTGTCTGAGGAGGATGAGACCGCGCAAGAATGGCGCCGACCCCTTCGGGGCCAGAGGCCGAGAACCCATTGGTACTGGGGTTCCCTTGCCCTCTTTGCCCGGGCTTGACCTTTCGAACATTCGAATATTCGAATGCTGTTTCTTTGTAATCTGGGTCTTCTTTTACTGTTTCTACTTCTCCCCTCAATTCCTGAGGTTCCAATGCCTGCGAATCCTGAGGTTCCAGAACCTCAGATTTTGAGGTTCTGAGGGGTTTGGGTTCTTGAACCTCAATTTTTGAGGTTCTGATGTCAGCCAGGATGTAGAGGTTCGTCTTCCCCAAACCTCGTCGCTTCCAGCGCAGCAGCCCGGCGTCCTGAAGTTCGCGCATATAGAGCCGAACGCTGTTCTCGCTGGCCTGTAGGTCATGGCACAACCGGCCGTACCCGGGGAAACAGCGATCCTCCTGCCAAGCATAACCGAGAAGGACAGCGTACAGGATCTTGGCATGTCGGGAGAGATTACGGGCATACAGAATTGCCTTCGGCAGCTGGACGAAGCCATGCCTGAGGGATTGATCCTCAATCAGGAGGGTGCCGGCTTCGGGGACGAAGGGCCCATCACCCGGCTCTGGGGGGTGCGTGGAGGGCATCGGAGTGTCTTTCTTGTTGGTAGACGGGGACTGCCCGTCTACCGATTGTCGTGCCTCGGCGGCTTTGTGAGCATCTCTCCCTGTGGCAACCAACGCTTTATCAGTAAGCCCGTTTGTCTGTTTACGTGTATA
>JAKORR010000092.1 GCA_029777735.1 Armatimonadota bacterium
CTGTTGGTGTCTGTGCTCAGCAAGGATAACAGAGGAAGCGCGGCGGGGCGGAGACGGATTCCGTCGCGTAGGGGAAAGGGGATCCAAGGGCCTTCTAGCGCCACGACATCAATAGGGTCTCGAAGAGACACACCACGGAAAGGACACCGCTGTGGCCGTACAGAATCGAGGCTGCAAGGCCCAGCAGAACCCAGGATATCCCAGCAGCGAGCCAACCACCGCCTGTCTTGTTCTCTCGGGCTTCCCAGACACGTTCGTCAACCCGGGCCCTGTCGATGTCGAGAGCCGCCAGCGCCTGGTGCCACGCGACTGCGCCCGCGTGGGTGATAGCCTCGTCGTCGGCCGACAACTCACTAAGGCGACTCCATTCCCGCAGCACCCACACGCCTGGAATGGGCCAGCACACAGCCAGGGCCGAGAGCACCAGTCGCGCCAGAGGGTCACGCCAGCGCATGTGATTCACCTCGTGCCAGAGGATGGCGGCCTGGGCCTCGGGAGGTAGGTCTCCGGACGCGTGGCTGCTGATGACCGCGTAGGGCACGAAGAAGCCCAGCGCGGTGCTTCCCGCACAGGCCCCCTCGGCGACGAACACCCTCGGGTGAAGCGAATTAGGCAGGGGCTTGAGGGGAGCTGCGCGTCTGACTGCCGCAGCTGTAGCTCTCAGGCCCAGGAAGAAGCGTGCTATCCCGCCCAGCCAAGCGAGCAGGGCAACAATAGTTAGCAAGCGTACCAGTTCAACGCCAATCCACCACTGAGCCGCGCCGACAAAGCAAATATGGGGTAGGGGCCGCTCAAGGTGAGGGGTATAGGTGAGAGGATGAGTCGCCCAGCGCGGGGCGGCCAAGGCACACACTGCAGCGGTTAACAGGCCGAACATACCCGTTAGCGCCCACAAAACAGCCCCTATCCGCGCCCGTCGGGTCGGCAACAGTCTAGTCACCGACGCAACGGGCAGGGCTGTTAGCCCCATGACTGTCGCTCCAACTAACCACGCTGTGGTGAGGGCTGCCAGGACGATGGCCATCGTCAGCCATCGGCTCGCTCGTTGCGCTTGCGCTCCAGCAACTCGGCCAGGAGGTCGAGTTGGCGCGGATCTCTTTCACTCAGAGCTTCGACGAAGTAGGCAACCGCCGGCCCACTGAAGGTCCCAAGAACACTGTTGATGGCGGATTCAGCCACGGTGTGCGCAAACTCGTCCTCGGTCAAGGCTGCCCAGTAGTGATAGGCACGCCCGTGCATCTCGCGTTCCAGCAGGCCCTTCTTGTGGAGCCGAGCCAGGGTGGTCATGACGGTCGTGTAGGCTATCTTGTGGCCCTCGTCTTCGAGAGCCTGCCGCACGGCCTCAACGGGTAGGGGCTCGCCAGCCTGCCAGATGACCTTCATGACGGCCGCTTCAAGGTCGCCAAGGGCCAACTCGATGCCACGCCGATCCGTGCGCAGCCGTGACAGTCTTGGTGTTCGTTTCGCCATAGCACAAACCTCCACATTACTATTCATTGTAGTAAATACCCGACGCCATGTCAAGCTAACCCTCCATGTCTGGCGCAGGCGGAGAGTCTTGCGCCGGAGCCGTTGGTCGCGGGGCGTTATTGGCTGCCGCCCGTGCTCTCAGTACGGCGATGGGCATAGTCGGGTAAAGCCAGTCCTGAGGCGGGTTGAGGGATGGAGGGACCAGACCTTCGCTCGGACGTTTGCCCCAAGCCCCAACGGGTTCGTAAGCCGCATCAAGAGCCTGCCAGAGCTCCGGTGAGGCTCCTACCCGCCGGAAGTCGCGCTCTTCCACCTCGCTCAGGGCGAACCAGTCGGGACGCTCGCGATAAAGAACCCTGACATCGTATCCTACCACAACCAGGGGGCGGACAGGACGCGAGAACTGTCGCCAGAAGGGGTTCCGCCGCAGCGCTTGGCCGCCGTTGCAGTAGTCCAGGGGAGGGCCTTGGAACCAAGGCTCCCAGATTACACCCACGGTCTCACTTGGCTCGGCGCGCCTCACCAACTCGCGCAGCGCAACGTCGCGGCTATCTGGGGCCCTCAGCCGCAGGCAGAGCCAGAGACAGTGCACCGCTGCGGCGACCAGGAGCGCCAGGGCAAGGCCTAGGGCCGCTCTGCGGGCCGCATTGACGGGCTGCGCCGGCAGCTCCAACCGCTCGGATGCCGGGAGGGTATCCTGAACCGCCTCATCCGCATCGGCACCATCCGGCCGGGAACGCTTCGATCCGGCTAGCCAGCCTATCCCCAGCGCCGCAAGGGGCAGCAGTGGCATCTCGTACCGTGCGTATCGTACGCCCGTGGACGAGATCATGACCAAGATCACGACTGCCAAGAGAACAGCCGGGAACCAGTGAGCGCGACTGCCTCGCGTCGCCGCGGCTGCTACCAACAGGGCCACCAGCCCGAGGGGGGCGAGTCCTGCAGTGCCCAGCGTAAGCCACTTGGCGTGGAACCACAGGCCGGAGGGCTCCGCGGCGCGAGCGGGGTACTCACCCGCGCGCATGTGCTGCATCTCGAAAAAGATGTCTCGCGACGCCTCAGACCAGCCCAGGAAGACGTAGGGCGATGTCAACGCGAAGGCAAGCAGTGCGGCCCCAGCGCAGGCGAAGCTCAGGCCCAGCCGCCGTCGCGTATTGCCAAGGCTACCGTCGAGCACCAGCGCCGCCAGGGGCACGAGGAGAGCTACAGCGCCGGTATACTTCGTCGACGCAGCGAGACCGGCGAAGACGCCCGCCCAGACGTAAAGCCGTGCGCGGGCTGCCCCCAGGACCTTACCCCGAACTGTCGCCCACACAGCTAACGCCACGAAGAGAGTCAGAGTGACATCTACAGTGGCGTAGCGACAGTGCAGAGCGTGCAAGGGCATGAAGGCGAGGGTGAGACCGGCCCAGAGGCCGTTCGCCCCCAGCGCCTGGGCGGCCGAGGCCACC
Source organism: Armatimonadota bacterium (assembly GCA_029777735.1). Taxonomy (GTDB): domain Bacteria; phylum Armatimonadota; class Zipacnadia; order Zipacnadales; family FEN-943; genus JAKORR01. Next base: position 2,922 of record JAKORR010000092.1, read on the forward strand.
ACGAGCACACTGGCCAGACCCGCCAGTAAGGAGACCAGGCGAGCATCTACTGTCCAGACCCGCAGCGCAAGGGGTAGGTAGGCGGGGTTTGTGGCAGGGGAGAGGTGGCCGACGACAAGGGAGGGATGGATAAGTGTTCCGACAGCCGCCACGCCGTAAAGGTACAGACAACCGTAGTTGAAGAAGTGCGGGTTTAGGTCTCCCTGCGTCAGCGAAAGTAGCCCGCGCAGCGAGTGGAACTCGTCGGGGTGATAGGAAAAAAGATGGGTGGGACCAGGCAGGCCCCAGAGGAATCCAGGCAGCCGCACAGCGGCTGCTACCAGTAGAAGGAGTATAAGGCTGTGTGCACGCAAGGCAGTACCACCGACGTGTGCTTCGGCCTGTGAGAGCGTGGACCTTGGCGAAGGCCGAGGCGCATAACCATGATACAGGCCGACCGCCGCGGCCCAGAGCTTTTGGACCTAGTATGTGGCCTCTGGGCGTACACTAGGCCGGTGGCCCCTTGCTACAGGTCCGGGCCGAAACTCCGCACCTACGGGGGCGGTCCGTGTCGAGGACAAAGCGGGCGCGGGACCACCTAGCCCGCGCCACCGTTGAGCACTGCATAGTGTGAGGCGGGCCCCCAGTTGCCCGCACCGTCGTAGGCCCGCACGTGCAGGTACCACAAACCGTTCTCAAGCTTGCTGAGGTTCAACACCCGTTCTACGGTCTCGGGTTGTGTGTCAGGCTCCGTGCCACCCTTGCGGTCCACAACATAGCTGAAGCCCTGTATACCGGTCGCGTCAGTCGCCTGCCAGGCCAGCTTCACCGTGCCGCTGCCAATCTGACCTATGACGAAGTTGTCAAACAGGGCCGTGGCGCCCACCGGATTGTCGGCGCTGTTGCGGTCACTGATGATGATTTGACTGACAGCCAGACTACCTTTCTCGATGTGGCGACGCAGGAGCGCAAAGATATTGACCGACGCGTGGTGCCACTTGCTGTCGGCCACGACGTTGGGCACCCGGCCGATCGCCCCGGCTGGATTATCCGTCAGAGCCACGGCGAACCATTTGCCGTTGCACAGCAGCATCAAATCCAAGTGCGCGCCCGGCTGGATGTTGTAGTCCAATGCGATCATCGGATAGGCTTCGGCGAAAAAGGTATTGGTCGTGGCATAGGCCTGCATCAGCGCGCCCTCCGTTATCTGGGTCAGCCGCACAGCCGTCGAGCCATCCGGCCCGGCGTTGGGCGCGAGCTCCACCTTAGCGCCGCTGCCGCCCTCCCGGGTCGCCCACTCGCCTAGCCCCTCCTCGAAGGTCTGCGTCATGAAGGTCCGGTGGGTCGGCGAATCGATGGCAGCAATGGACGGCGCAGTATGGTCCATCCTGTAGTCCATCGTCCAGCTCCACGCGGGGTGGTCCTCTGACTCGTTACCCGTGTAGTCGGCGGCTCGGGCCAGTCGCACACTCACGGCCTGGCCGTCCTTGAAGACCACGGGTTCAGGCTGGACCTTCTCGCAGTTCCACGTGAGCTTGCGCTCCGACGCGTCGTAGACAAGCCCGCTGTTCTCGCAGGTATACTTCTGCCCGGCTACCTCCAGGACGATGCTCGAGGGGTCAATGCCGGCTATGCCGCGATCGGCCAGAGACATTAACACTTCGCTATCTGCCGCTCGACCACCGTCAGCCGGGCCGATTAACGACGCAAAGGGACGTTCACCGTCGAGAAGGACGCGCCTGTCTAGACCCCGGCTGAGGTTGCCGGCCTTGTCTGCCACGCGGCAGTGCATCCACCACTGGCCATTGTTGCCCGTCGCGGGTACCTCGAAGGTGGCGCTGTCGGCTTGGACGTTGCGTGGCGCCGCGGACACGCTCAGTTGGTCCAGCAGCCAGGCCACGCCTCCCAAGCCGCCCGGATCGCCGGCGGCCACGGACACCTTGAGCGGCTCCAGCGAGCTGCTGACCGGCACTATCTGTAGATTATCCAGCCAGAAGGTGCGACGCCGGAAATTGGACATACGGCTGCCCCAGTCCGACAGCACGAACCAGCGCACGATGTAGCTGCTCGCCCGCGGATCAGCGGCCACCAGCATGTCGTAGAGGTTGAACTCCGCATGGTGCCACTGGTCATCGGCTACCACGTTTTCCACCTTGCCCATGTACCCGACGCTCGTATCGGAGTCCGTGAACTTGATCGCCCGCCAGTCGCCGTTGACATACACCGCGAAGTCGCCGCGGTAATGAGGTGGGATCCGGTAGTCGAAGCTGACTAGACGGTAGATGCCGGCGTCAAAGGGTTCGGTCACGAGGCGCACTCCGTAGCGCCCCCACTCGGTGGGGTTCGAAAGGCACAAGCTGCCTTGCCCACTGGCCGCTGTACTCTTGTCCAGTGTCAGCACTGCACCGCCCTCGCCGGAGTAGCTCTCCATGGGCGGGAGGGCCTGTTCGAAGTCTGCATCCACGAGGTAGGGACGACCGACCGTGACGCTTGCCACTCGCGGTCCGCGTTTGTCCTGCTGTGGCGCGTAGGTAAAGCTGAACTTCTGCTCTGCCGAGGGCTTGTTGCCTGCTGTATCGCCCGCCGCCACTGCCAACTCGACTGGCTTGCCGGCCTCGAAAACCAAGCCGACCTCGCCCGGGTCGACGACCAGGCGATTGAATTCGGGTTCGACCGTTACGCCGAAGTCACCCGGCTTAAACGTCTTCTGGGCGATGGTCACTGTCACGGTCCGCCAGTCAATCGCGCCAGGGCTCTGGTCATCAAAGACGATGACGATGTCTTCGTCGCCGGCCACTGCGCCGGGCACTGGTGAGATCAGGCGTGCCTGAGGCGGTTCAGCATCAATGGGAACAGCCACGCGAGCCGTCGGTAGCCAGGTGTCGTCGGCCAGTTGCGCTGCGGCGTGGACCCACCACCATCCGCTCTTTCCCGGGGCTACTTCCTGAGCTGCTGGCGGAGTCGCTGCTTCGCGCTTCGGTTCGGCGGCGGGATCCTGACTCACTTCCCAAGCCACACTCTTGATCTGCCGGTTGGCGCCAGCGTTGGGAGGCGAGACGGTGACCTTCGGGCTAGGGCCCGACAGGTACAGGTTGTCCAGATACCATACGGTTCCGGCCTGGTTGCCCCCCAGGCCGGCTAGCAGGTAGTCGCGTTCGTTCAGGTTGCCGAGCCACAGATCTGCGGCAACCAGGCTGTCGGCGGTCCAGGCGCCGGTGGCTTTGCGCATCATCCCTAACAAGTCCACTTCGGCATGATGCCACTCACCGTCGGCCTTGACGTCGGGGATCGCGCCTACATATTGTGCCAGCGGAGCGGGGTCCTGCCGCCCTGAGAAGCCCACTTCGTAGAGCTTGTCGTTGATAGCGCAGTAAAGGTTGATCTTCGCCTCGGGTGATAGCTTGTAGTCAAAGGACAACAGAGGCTGCTTGGCTAAGTCCACGGACTGGGGTGAGAGGTCAACACCGAAGGTGCCGCCTGGGCCGTTGTTGATGAGCTTCAGACATCGGCCTTTGCCGTCTGCCCCGGGGACCGCGAGTGTCACCTGGGTGAAGCTGTTCTGACGTTGGCGCAAGGGCTTGACAGAAGCCTCGAAATCTGACCCCAGGGTCGAGGCGGCTGACAGTTCTGGTGGGGCCTCGCCCTCGACGGACAACTGTTGACGAGTGGCCCACTTCTCGGCGGGCAACGACGAGTCCACCTCGCCTGGATCTTGGCAGTAGAGACGGACGCGCGAGAGGATGATTCGATTGTCGTAGCCCCAGAGAGCCACGCGGCCTTCCTGGAGCGGGTTAGGGTCCACGGCCTCGAGAGCGAGCTTGTTGTCGAAGTAAAGCTGCAGGCGGTTTCCGGTCTTGCGTGCGCGGATGCCCCACCACTTGCGGTGGTGTTCATAGGTGCCAGGGTCGTTGTCCTCAAAGACGGGAGGCAGCGCCCAGGTTTCACTGGTCTCGGCCAGCACTCGACCCTCCTTGAGGATGGCCGTGCGTTGGTTTTGCCACCCGCCAACCACGAAGGTATAGCCGCTGAATAGGTCCGTCCCATTTGCGCACAAACTGATGTTCAAGTCATTGGGGTTCTTGTAGGACTTGCGGTGGCCATAGATCATGCCCCAGGCAATGTACATGTCCACTGTGATGTCGCCTGTGAAGGAACGCTTGTTCCAGACAACGACTGGAGCGAGTTCAGCGATTCCACCGAACCAAGACCATTGGGGACTACAAGTCCAGCGGTTGGTGGTACCCCAGCTTCCGGCCGCTACATACCAGTCCGTCGGCGCCTCGCTGAAGGTGTAGTCTAGGACGTTGCGAGAGAGAAGGTCCAGCGAACCAATATCCACGCCGCTGTCGCCCACATTGACAATAACCCGGCTGTGGACCGGCTTGAAGACACGGGCCAAAGCCGTAGCCGACGCGGTGTCGAGTGTCTTGTCGCCGCCCAGACGCGCCAGGGCTTGTCGGGCAGGAGCATACGCGGGCTGCTGGCGCAAAACTTCCACCCACTCGCCCTTCGCGCCCTCTACGTCGCCCATCTTCTCCAGGGCAACGCCCAGCCAGTACCTCGCGTCTACAGAGTCAGGCTTCTTGCCGATGACATGACGTAGGGTAGCCGCCGCCTGTTGAACCTGCCCAATCTCCAATTGCGCCCGACCGTGCCAGAAGCGAGCGGCCAAGTTGTCGGGTTCAGCCTGTACGACGGCGCTCAGCAGCTTGGCGGCCTCAGCAGCGCGGCCCGCCTTGAGTTCTCCCACGGCTCGCTGGAGGTCGGTCTCCGCGGCAGCAACTGCGCAGGTCACGAGGACCAACGCGAGCAGTGCGGTAACAACCACCCTCATTTGCTCTCACCTGTCTGTGCTGGCTGAGCCAAAACTGTAGTTCCCTCAGGTGGCAACAGTTTGCCCGAATATATAACCTTGCCGTCCACGGCGATAGCAACGAATTCGGACTTGCGCCGGCAGGTGACCGAGGCGGTGGGCTCTGTCACCTCCACCTGTTGCTGGGTCACCTTCTCTTCGCCGCTCGTCACCGTGAAGGTCAGGACCTTCTGTCCCTGCTTGCCTTGGATCTGAACACCAACACCTGTCCCTTGCCAGCCCGGTTCCGCGTCGAGTACTACGGTCATGATGAAGTCCTTGGCGCCGATGTCAGCCAGCGGAATCTGCACCGAGTAGTCTCCGTGAAAGTCGCCCTTCGTGACCCACTGACCCTCGTATTTGGGGTTGTCGGCTTCAGGCACGCCAAGCTCTTGGGCTACCGGCACCCAGGCGTGGCGTGTGGAAGCCCACTCGGCCATCTCGAAATGTTGTTGGACGTCGGTGAACTCCTTTACGAGATGACTGGTAGGGGGCGGCGGGATGAAGTTGAGCGAGAAGTTATCGAAGGCTGCCGAACTTGCCGGGGGCGATACCAGGCCGACGCGGCCCTTTCCGACTCCAGGCACAAAGGCCCTGGCTGTGACCCCGTCGCACGAGGCCTTGATGTAGCCGTCCTCAACGTCGATCTCCAGGCGCCTCCATCCGTTATTCGCGCTCGCCGCCGCGCTTACCGGGACGGCAACCAGCTCTTCCCAGTGGCCTTGCTGCCCAAGCTTCCTGAGAATCGCCAGACGATCGGTCTTGCCAGTCCGCTGTAGCATAGCAGCGACCTGAGTCGTCTCGCCAGCGCCGACCACAATACCAGCCCCACCACTGTTGACCTTCACGGCAACCCCGGCGCTGTAGTTGGCCCACTCGGGGCGTCCCGTCACCACCAGGGCCTCACCACCACCGCTCGTCACCTTGATGACGCCTCCGGTTACCTGCCAGTCGCCACCCTGCGCTATCCACTTGCCCGGCGCGGGCGCTGAGAAGTCGTCATACACGACCTCCCAGTCCTCAACCAGCACGTCGTCGAAGAAAATGCCCTCCGCACCGTCGGCCAAAAGCCCTGCCGCACCTTCTCCAAAGAGAATCGTATCAGCTACAAGCCGCTTGCGCCCATCAACCCAGCAGACTAGCTTGCCCCCGCTGTATCCGAGGGAAAGCCGGTACCATTGGTCCGGGAGAAAACCGGCGCGGGTTTGAGCCAACACCTTCTCCTGCCCGCCCTCGACCGCTACTAGCTTAAGGGTATGCGGCTCTTGAGCCGCGACGGCACTGGACCATCGCACGCCCAGATAGTTGTCGGCATCCTGATAGCACACGACAAGGCCTATCACGCTGTCCTGCCCGCCTCGGACCGACGCGCTTACCCGGTAATCTGTCCAGAACCAGTAGCCTAAGGTCGAGACAGCGGGCGCCTCGTCGCCCTTGACCTCACCGAAGTAGCTGAAGGGGTTGGTGGTCTTGGTGGCATCCATGGTATCGGCCTGCTGGTCTTCGCGCAGAGCCCGCTGCCGCCACTGGCCACGGCCAGGCTCCCACTCGCCCTCGCCCGTCTCGATGCGCATAAAGCTATCGGCCTTATATATTGAGCCAACGGGCTGGACACGCAGATCCTCCACCTGCCCCTCTCCGCCCTGCCAGCCCACGCGCTCGACTGTGGCAGCCGGAGCATAGGACCAGGCTTGGCAGACAACACGGCCGCTGCACAGCAAGTCGAGCTGCCATGAGGTGCGATGGAGAGAGAAAGAGACGGGTTCGTCGCCTAGGAAGGATATATCGCCAGGCACTCCCAGAGGGCTGGCTTTGCCGTCCGAGATCCGTAGGAAACGGGCTTTGCCCTGGCTGATTTCAAGGGCCAGGCCATCGGTGCCCTTCTCACCGCCGGCCATATGCAGCGTCACGTCCAGGCCCTTGTTCGATTTGTGGAACTGACCCGCCAGCACGTAGGGCACCTCAGCCGGCTCTTCCAGCCAGTACACGCCATCAGATGATGGGGACTGAGGTTTGGTCTCTTCCTCTTGGGCGAGCGCCTCAGAACTCAGCAGGTTTACACCGATCAAGGCGACACACAAGGCCCAGGCCAGTCGTCCAGTTGCGTTCCAATGCCCCACAACCATAATGAAGATTGCCTTCCTTGTCCCTTCGGGATACCGCCAAACGCCTGGCTTGTCGCTAGTTCCCAACGAGGTATTGCTTGGTCTCCTTCTCGATACGGGTAGGCACGTAGCGGGTGTCGGTGGTCAGCAGGAACTGATCGAGCTTGGCCCCGTCCTCGCGATTCTGGAACTTGATCGTGTGGACGCCGGCAGAAAGCGTATAGCTTTTGCCCTTAACCCAATGCCATTTCTGCACGGTCCCGTCCTCGCCAATCCACGAGGGCTGGCCGCCGTCGACTACCACGAAGAAGCTATTGCCGCACTCATCATGCCAGTGGGTTCGGGCCCAAAGGCGGTAGATCCCAGCGCGCGGCACGTTGATCTTGAAGACCGCGTTGCCGTTGTCGTAAGGGCCGCTCTCGTTCTCACCATGCGGCCGCCTCAAGGGGATATGCACAAACTTGCCGCCTGAAGCGCTCTGGGAGGTTCCCACAGCCATCGATGGCTTGATGCTGTTGTAATGCTCGCCCTCGACCACGATCTTGACCTGCGCGGCCCACGCCACCGATAGTACGACCGCGCTAGACAAAACAAGCATTAGAAGTAAGCTCCACGTTCTGCGCATTGCTGCGACCTCCTTACTACCTCACTACCTCGCTCCATTGTATAGTATATATTAGGACCGTCCTGCACCCTCCGAGGCCTGTCCTCCAGCGGCCCGCTCGATCGCCGCCAGAGCGGCGACCCAAGCAACTGTGACGCCCCTGACGAGCAGAGCCGTGAAGAGATTGGCGACTGCCAACGATACCAGCGCCGCCGCCAGGCCCGTCATCATGGGATCGCGCCTGCGCGCTCCCGACACTGCCAGGGCAGTGAAACGTACCAAAACTGCCACAAAGGCTACCAACCCAGCTAATCCGAGACTTCCGCCCAGAACAAGATAGAGATTGTTTGTATCTGGCTCGGTCTTCTTGGCGTTGGGCAGGTAGCCCCAGTAGTCTGGGCGGCCGATGTTGAGCTGATAGTTGCCGGCACCCACACCCAGGAGCGGATTGTCCGCTATCATTGCTAGCCCTGGCCACCACTCGAGCCATCGCTTCTTAAGCAAGGGCTGGTGCTCAGTCGCTCCTACTTCTCTTAGTAGTTTATAGACGTCTCCTGTCTCCCAGGGGTTCAACAGCTCCTCAAGGTTGCAGGTGCGATGCACAGGAGACACGAAGTTCGCAGCTAAGACAAGAACTACGACCGGTGTGGTGGCAGGCCAGAATCCGGGCCGCAGAAGCACGGCCGACACCCAGGCGATGGCCACGATTGCGATCCACACGTGCGGCGCCCCCAGCATGGTCAATAGCGCCAAGGTCACCAGTACGAAGACAGCCCAGGCTTCGCGCCGCGGCCACAGACTGCAGCCCCAGGCCCACACCAGCGGCAGCGCGAAGGCAAGAAAGGCAGAGTGGACATTACGATTTGCCGTCAAACCCGCGACCTTGATCGGCTCGGCACCGCTGAGCAACTGTACAAACGCCACCGCGGTAGCCACCAGCGTGCCGACGCCCAGTGCGTACCACAACCAGCGGCCCGAGCTGTCGGCGATGTCCGCAAAGAGCATGTACAGGGCCACGAAGTACAGAGCGTACTGGGCGACCTCGACCGCGCCGGCCTTCAGGCTGGTTGCGTTGGCTAGCGACAATACAGCGACGGCCAGGAAAGCCCACAAAGACCAAGGTGGCCCTTTTAGGTACCGCAGCCGGCTGGTTGCCAGAACCCACACGCCCCAGAGGATCAGGACTCCCACTGAGGCCAGCTCGAGATAGCCCACAAAGGGCCCCTTGCGCGGGTGCAGGGCATAGGCAAACTGGGAGCAAGAACCTGCAACCAGCAAGGTCACAAGGGCCCGCAGCCACGCTGGCGGTGGGGTGTCTCGGTTGCCCTGGCGGGTATCCCTCATGCTCCTTGACTCCCCAAGAAATGTCTGGCAACCGTCAGAAGGACGCCGAGGAGGAGGACTGCCAAGGCCTTCCAGTCAAGGAAGCCCCGGGCCGCACCCTCAATGCCGATCCACCCTAGCCCCAAGTAGACCGTACACACCAGCGTCAGCTTCCAAAACCAGAACCCGCCCTCCAGGTCGTAGACGCCCGAGAGCGCTAGATACAGCACGATGCCGAGGCCGATAAGGAGCCGCGCTACAATGCCCAGGGCCTGCAGGGCTTGACCCGAGCCGGCCGGTGCCTGCTCAGCCCACGGCCATTTTCGCAGAACCCACCACAGAACGAGAACCAGCACGATAATCGTGGGCGTGGTAGGTTCAAGAATTGCGATCCGGAGCGGTAGGCGGTTGCCTAGGGCTTCCGGCAGCACCGGGTCGTAGGCTAGGTGATAGGCCGTGGCAAGCGCCAGACCGGCACTCAGCGGCCAGGCCATTCCTGCTCTCTCGCGCAGCAGCGCAAGCGAGAGTCCAATCGCCACGATGGCTATTGATACCAGGGCCTGGCGTGGACCAAAGGCGTCTGGCTGGCGCGTGACGGCTGTACAGGCCGCTAGCGCAACCAGTCCGGCCAATAGAACAAGGCTTGCCCGGTTCTTGTCGGTTGCTCTAGGCCTGGACGCCTCTTCTTGCACTTGGCCAACCCTCCTCGGCCCACTGCAGGTCCAGTCCGCAAAGCTCGGCTAGTCTAGAGGCGAGAACGCGGCCGAGGTGGGATAGTTCCACCTGGAGGCCGCAATCGGCCAGCGAGCCATAGGCCTCAGGTTCCAGTCCGCACCAGCTAATCGGAACAGACCTTGGCCAGCGCCCGGAGACGTTAACCGCGATCCCGTGGTAACTGACCCAGTGGCGCACGGCGACTCCTATGCTGGCCACCTTCAGGCCCTTTACCCACACACCTCTGCCCCGAGCGCTGCGGCCTGCGCACAGGCCCAGGTCGGCGATGGCCCGCACAGCCGCTTCCTCTAGCAC
>JAKORR010000913.1 GCA_029777735.1 Armatimonadota bacterium
CCAGCTCATTTCCGCCGATTATGGCCTCGTAGATCTCGAACTCCCCCATCTCCACGCACTTGTCAGAGCCATGGTTGGAGAGAATCACGAGGCGCACGTAACGGGCTTCCACCGGTGGAAACTCGAAGGTCTGTTTGATAGGCCGGTTGACGACTATGAAACGTCCTACAGTTTTGAAGGGGCCGTCAGGCTTAGTGGTCGAGACCTGAAGCTCGACATCGCGGACCCAGCGGCCGATGATCGGCGGGTCGTCCGTCGTCGGGTCGATGACAATGCGGTTGATGAGCCTCGTCTGATGATCCTTGAAGGCGAAGACGATCCACTGCGGGTTTTCGCTGGTCGGCGGAGCGTCTGAGGACCAACCGTAAGAGTCGGGTGGGACAAAGTTGCCCACTACGTACTTGCCGTCAATGAGGTTCTTGGCCGCCCATTGGGGCAGAACCTGTCCATTGCGGTCTCGCGCCTCGCTCGACACCGCGACCACACTGCCTCCGTTCTCAGCCGCCACCAGGTTCACGGCGCCTGCCACCGTCTTGGGCGCACCCAACGCAACGGAGAGGCTAACCATGGCGGCGATGGCCCCCACAATACCTACGGTAATCATGCGCTTCATAGTCACCACCATCACTGTATACTTGAACCTATCCCGCCGCCTGCGCCGACGCCCGGCGATTCGACGCCGCCACTGCGTGGCACCACACGGTGAAACACGAGTCGGCCCTCGTGGTATACGTCAATGGTTGACAGGCCCTTTAGGGCAACCTTCACTACTCTGCTGCTCTGAGGGTCAAGTCGCTCGCGCAGGACGTCGATCCTCTTGCCCAGGGCATCCTGCGCCAGTATCAGGATTTCTTGTTGCGGTTTGCGGCCCAGCACCGTTATGCGTATCTGGTAAGTATGCTCTTCGTCAAGACTTTTAGCAGGTGTCTGGTCCTGTACATCCACGTCCGGATAGGCGACCGCCGCCTCGCTACCGTCGTCGGATTCCTCTGTCCGCTCCTGTCTCTCCTGCGTAGTATCCTGGGGCGTCGACGACTGCGGCGTGGGCTGCGGTCCCTTACTCACGATCAAGTCCACCGGTTGTCCGCTCTCTATGCCGGTGCCGGGGTCAACGGCCTGGCCGATCACACGGCCAGCCGGCAGCTTGTCGTCGTAGCGCCGTTCCACTTCGCCCAAGGTCAGCCCAGCTTGCTCCAGCCGCTTGATGGCCTCCTCGAGCGTCAGGCCTGTGACCTCCACCATCTGCACCGTCTGCTTGCCACGGTTGAGGACGAGCGACACCTGCGTCCCCGCCTCAACAGTGCTGCCCATTTTGGGTCTCTGATCTATGACCACGCCTTCGTCGTAGAGTTCTGATTCCTTGAAGGTGATCTTACCTACCTGCAACCCATGGGCGGCCAGCTTTCGCTTGGCCTCGTGCAGCGTCAAGGCTTTAACGGACGGCACCTGCACCAGATTGGGCGCGCGGCCCGGATAGAAGGCCTGCTTGGTCAGCCAAGCTATGCCGATCAGCAGCAAAAGAGCCCCCACCAACGCCAAGGCAAGGGTCGCGGGAGCCCGCCTCGCCGGCGCCTCGAGCCTGCTGGCCGTAGGCTGGGGCTGAGGTGGGGTCTCGACTCGAACGGGCGCGGCCCGTACCGCGCCGGGCAGGACTCCCGTTCGGTCAAGTTCCACCCCTGCGGCCACTTTCTGCAGGTCGGTAAGCATCTCGCTGGCGGTCCTATAGCGCCGTGCCGGATCCTTGGCCATTGCCTTGTTGATGATGAACTCCAGCGAAGGAGAGATAGCCGGGTTGAGGGACCGCACCGGCGCAGGCCGCTCGTGGACATGACGCCGCATTACCTCCTCGGCGCTCCGACTCTGGAAAGGCGGACGCCCAGTCACGGCCTCGTACAGTACGCAGCCCAGCGAATAGATATCCGATTGGGTAATAGCTGGCATCCCTTGGGCTTGCTCCGGGGCCATGTAGGCAGCGGTACCTAGTACGGTGCCGCGACTACTCAGGGTCGGCTGCCCCACAGCCGCCGCAATCCCGAAGTCCGCCAGCTTTGCGTGTCCGTTAGCGTCAAAAAGAATGTTCTGTGGCTTGACGTCGCGATGCACCAGGCCCCTGCGATGCGCATATTCCAGGGCGCGGCAGCAGTCAATGCCCATCTGCGCTACCTTGTCCTCGGGCAAGGGCGCGTAGCGAACGATGATCTCCTTCAGATCGGGCTCGGGCAGATACTCCATCACGATGTACGGGCGTCCGGCATGCTCCCCTGTCTGGAGGATCTCGACTATGTTGGAGTGGGAGAGTTGCGCGGCCGCGTGAGCCTGCTGAAGGAATCGGCTGCGAAGGGCCTCATCCTTGGCCAACTCAGCCCGGAGTACCTTCACGGCGACGTCCCTGCCCATGGTGACATCGTGGGCCCTGTAGACGACCGACAGGGCCCCTTCGCCGATTTTCGGTCCCAGCCGGTAGCGCCCGGCCAGCAGTTCAGTGGCCATCTCCGCGCCTCCGAGCGGTTGTCACCATACTGTCAAACCTCGCAGATAGTTTAGCAGAGACAGTCCAACCTTAGCAGCCGCCTGCGGCTCCTCGACCCTTTCCACCACGCAGGTCAGCACAGCCGTGGGACGCGGCCAAGGCGACAGAGCCACAAACCATGCTTCTCCCCTTACGCTGTCCTCGGTCTCCGGCACCCACCAGGCTGCGGCTGCCAGCCCGGAGAAGCTGGGATCCTCACGCCGAAGCCCGTCACCTATTTCAGCTAGAGTATCGCTAACCCGATCAGCCACGGCTTGCGAAAAACCCTGGCCAAAGGACACCGGTGCACCCACGAGCCGCTCCCCTCCGCTTGGCCCAACCACCCGGGCCAGAAGATAAGGCTGCAGGACCTCGCCACCTCGTGACACTGTCAATAGAAATCGTGCCACTGATAGCGGCGTCAGGCGTACTGCTCCCTCCCCGATAGCCGTCTCCGCTAGATTCTCGTGTCCTCGCCAGTTGAACAGGTCGGGCATCCGTCCTGGGACGCTGGGCATATAGATCCTGGCTGCGTCCAGGAGGTGCACCTTTTTCACGAAGTTCTTATAGCCCTCCGACCCCACTGTCGCGGCCGCTTGCTGCACACCGACCTTGCATAGTCCCGCGACGGCTTGCGAAAGCGTAAGGCTCCCATGGACGTTCACACAACGGTAGGTCTTGCGCCCGCAGTGCCACGAACCGTCACATCGCAGCATAAGGTCAGAAGGTGCTGCACTTCCGTGCTGGCCAGCCGCGCCCGGCAGTTCTAAGGTCCCCGATTCCCTGGAGTCCAGCGCAGCCGCCTGCGTCACCAGGGCCATAGCCCACCCCGGCCGGTATAGTTTCTGCGTTGGGCGAAAGATTAGTGGTTCATAGGGGTCCGTGCTTGCGATCTCCAAGATCGAGGCGTCGCCCCCCACAGCCACTTGGGCGCAATCTGGCGAACTGGCGGCAGTCAGCACGGCCCCGTCCGACACGCGCAGCACAACTATACACCCTGGAGTATTCGCCAGTGCCCGAACGGCCTCCTCCTGCAACCCGGCGTCCA
>JAKORR010000914.1 GCA_029777735.1 Armatimonadota bacterium
CCAGGGCCCAAGGGCCCACCCGGCAGCGGCGGACGGCAAGCAGTTGCCCAAACCGGATCCCGTATTCAAAGGCAAGATAGGCAACACGTACAAGGAATCCACGCCCGACTATCCGCAGCCGGTGAAGGCTCCGAAAGGCGCCCGCAATGTGCTGCTCATCCTGCTCGCCGACGCCTTCCGCCGCTTCTACGAGGCGGTGGACCAGGCGGACGACGTGCAGCACGCCCTCATGCTCCGGCTGCTCTTCTACACCGGCGTCCGAGTCAGCGAGCTTTGCAACGTACAGTTCGAGGACGTGGACCTGGACGCCTGCAAGATCAGGGTGAACCAGGGCAAGGGCGGCAAGGACCGCTACGTCCTCTTCGGCAAGACCTTCGCCACGGCGCTGCGGACGCACATCGCCGCCCATCCCCGCAACCGCTACCTGTTCCAGACCCGGCGCAGCACCAAGTTCACGACACGGCGGGTCCAGCAGATCGTCAAGTTGTACGCCGACAAGGCCGGCGTCGAGGCCACGCCCCACACGTTCCGCCACCAGGCGATCACCTGGCTGACCCGGCACAGCGGTCTGGCCGACGCCGAGCTTCAGTTGATCACCGGCCACGCCAGGAGGGAGACGCTGGCGGTGTACCAGCACGTCGCTCTGGATGGGGATCTGGAGCAGCGTTACCAGGAGGCGATGAAGAAGGTGGACTTCTGACGCTGGCGTTCGGCCACGCCAGCGAGAAAGAGACGGGCCAGGGCCGTCGAGACTTCCGGCGTGGTGAGCAACTCAGCCAGCGCCTCAACGTCCTGCTGCGAGAGCCGCACGGGGATGGAAACATCGCCCTGCGGCTCGCACTCCAAGAGAACCTCGCCATCAGCGAACAGGTTGACGAACAGCATGGCGTACCTCCTGCCTCAGTCATATCCGGCAGGAGGCCAAGGCGCAAGGTCAGCAGCAACGCTGTGCGAGCAAACGAGCAAAGGTCACGCAGTCGTTGGCCTGCCTGAGTGCGAGCAAACGAACAAGGGGTAGCGGCATGACTTTGCTCGTTTGCTCGCAGCCCTGGCGACTGCTGGACTGGCTTTGCTCGTTCCCTCGTTTGCTCTCAGACCGACAGGCCTGAGGGTACGACCCTGGCTTTGCTCGTTCGCTCGCAGTGCCCTCGCTGCACAGGTGGTGTGAGGAGTTGCTGGTTTGTAATCGCCAGCGGCATCGATGAGTTGGCGAGTAACATTTCCCGAGCCGGTGTTTCTCCTTTGAGATTCCCCTCCAGCTTGGTCCCATCCGCTTTGGGTGGTCAGCAATGTGACGGTCGCCTTCTCTTTCTTTGGGACTGCCCTTGGCGTTACTCGACGACACTCCACCCTGCTGAGTTGGGGTCAGAAAGAGTGAGCGTTACGCCAGCCTGTTTCAGGAATTCCTGTGATGCTGCGACGGCGAAGCCAGTGTAACCCTCCTCATCCACATAACCTACCAGTCGCAGGACCGTGACTTTGATGTTGGTCATCCCTGCCTTCTTGCTCGCAAAGATGACACCTGACTGCACAGCAGCGATGGCAGCAGTGAAGTCACTAACCTTCCCCTGTTCTTCGACATCGTAGATGTCCGAGCAGGCGGGCAGATCAGGGGAGGTTGCGAACTTGATCACGCTCTCGCTGGTCCCCACTGCCAACTCGACAGTAGCCCGTTGAATCCCATCAGAGAAGCAGACGGATGTCATCTCACCAGTCCTCCGGTTTCAAGGTCGTCCGCTTCACCGAGGGACTAACCTTCCCTCCTTGCCGAGTGATTGCTTGCTCGACCCCCGTAAGCGTCTCCGGATGGGGGCGGAAGGAACCCGACATGTTGTCGAGGTCTACGACTTGGCCGCCCTTCACCTCGAAGCCACCCGCCCCGTTCGCTCGCTGACCCCCTCCCAGCACCCTCGGGTGCATGTGCGAGCCTTCTGGGGCAACATGCAAGACGTTGTTCTCATCGAGGACGTAGACATACTTCCCATCAGGTGTCTTGTCGCTGAAGACGACGCTGTCCGGGCTTTTTGGGTAACGCCTTCGATCAAGCGGAGGGTAAGACCCCTGTCGTCCAGGTGCTGCGATGGGGTCACTGGCCCCATTCCAGCTTGCGGCAGTTCGATCGGCCTCTGCTTTCGTCCTGAACCTTCTTACGAACTCGCCCTTCGAGTTGTGGATGTCGTAAGCTTCAACCGCCCCGCCGGAACTCCGCAACGCTCGAACGTCGTACTCCGCATTATGCGCCCAGACGCTGAAGCCCAGCAGTCAGTTCAATCTTGCAAAAAAACCACTTTTCTTCCATACTGCGATCCCACGCAGTGCAGTAGAGACCCGTCGGCCGCGGCGTCGCTGAGGTGCTTCCCTGGGGCCGGCACCCGACCCTTGGCGCTCATGGAGGAGCCCATGCCGAGTTCATGCCGTTCTGCCCGCCCACTCGTTGTGCGTCGTTTGGCCGAACCTTCCCGAGACCAGCACCTGCTGCTGGCTCACGTCTACGACCACCTGCTCC
>JAKORR010000915.1 GCA_029777735.1 Armatimonadota bacterium
CCCGGTGCGGGCAAGAAGGTCCGCGAGGGTAGGCAAGTACATCTGTTCATCAGCAAGGGCCCGACTAATGCTATAGTGCCCGAACTCACAGGCTTGACGCTTGAAAAAGCGAGGGAGCGGCTGGCGCAGGCGGGGCTTTCGGTGGGGCAAATCCACCAGAAGAGCTCCAAGTATGTGGAGGGCACTGTTGTCTCACAATCACCGCGCGACAAGACCAAGGTGGCGCCCGGCACGCAGGTCGACCTGGAAGTGAGCGCGGGTCCCGACTTCGGCACGCTGACTCTTCCCGATGGTACAAAAATGCTCTGCCGCACTGTGGTGGTCCAAGTGCCAGAGGGGCAGGGCTACGTTCAGGTGCTGATCGAGAAGAAGGCCGACGATTTGGTCGAGACACTTCACGATCAGCTTCACCGTGCCGGCGAGACGGTGCAAGTGGATTTCCTGGCCGAACCTGGCTCGCACGTCCGCGTTTATCTAGACCAGCGCAAGGTCTTTGAACAGTCCCTCTAAGCCTGCGCCAAGTGAAGCTGGTGCTTTTGGATAAAGAGCTCGTGGAAAGATTCCAGGCGGGCGAGCGGGCGGCTTTTGACGAGCTAGCTCGGCGTCACTATGCCCGCGCCTACGCGGTCGCCTACCGCATGCTGGGAGATGCCGACCTGGCAGCGGATGCGGTCCAAGCGAGCTTTGTGCGAGCATACCGGGGACTAGCCTCCTATCGACAGACAGCGGCCTTCAGTACCTGGTTATACCGAATCGTCGTCAATGTGTGTCTCGACCTAAGCCGTCGTGGCTACCGCGTCAAGACCGTGTCCCTGGATAGCGACGACCGCGATGAATGCCTGGGAGTGGGGGAGACCCTGGCCGACGACAGCGGCACTCCGGAGGATGCCTTGATGCGGCGGGAACGGGTCCAAGCCGTCCAGGCTGCCCTGCTGGAGCTGGCGCCCCACTTCCGCGCAGTCCTGGTGCTCTACGAGTTGGAGGGTTTGGCTTACGAGGACGTCGCGCGCGTGCTGGGGGTGCCTGTGGGAACGGTGAAGTCTAGATTGAATCGAGCCCGTGCAGCCTTTGCCGAGCGCTTTTCCGCGCAACTGGAACTTTTCGATATTGCCTCAGGTCAAACTTCTGGAGCTGACAAAGATGGGATCTGAGAGGCTTAGGAAGACTGCGGCTGGCTGCTGGTCGTTGCCCCGTCTCGCGGAGTTTGTGCGGGGCGAGATGGATGAAGCGCGGGCTGAGGCGTGCCGCCGGCACTTGGAGAAGTGTTCCGCGTGCCGCTTTGAGGCAGCGCGGCTGACCGAGGCTCTCTCGGCTCTCAAGCAGGTTCCGCTCCCCAGCCCTCCTGAGCGAGCCCTGGAGAGGCTTCTGCACGAAGTGCATACTTTGCCGGATCCTGTTTCGCGGGTCTGGTCTCCCCTCCGTGCACCTCTTGTCCTGGGCGTCGCTGCGAGCCTACTCGTCGGGATATTCATCGTGGCGGTTGTCTGGCAGCGACAGGGCTTGGTACCGCCTTGGGACTCACCGGCGGCTCAGGGACAGGCGGCTTCGCGTGGCATGGCTTGGAGCGAGCGTGCTGCGCCCGGGCCCGCTGATCGAGCCTTCACGCCGGACGTCAGCAGCCAGTCGGTAGCGACTGCGGGGTCTGAGGCGGCCAAACTACCCAGTGTTCCGGCTGGCGAGCGAACTGCAGGTATACCGTCCGCCCCAGTGGGCGTCCGTCCTGCAGCATCTGATGGCGGTTTTGGGGGGCAGCCTTCGCACCGACCCAGCAATGCTACCGGAGGTGCAGCTGGGCTCGGCCCTGCCCGGGAGGCGGCCCCCCTTCAACTTGAGGCCGGGCCCCCGGTGGCGACGTCTGTCGCCCGCACGAGCCGGTCTACAGACACCGTCGCTTTGGCGCCCATGAAGCCAGCTGCGGTGCCCGAGAGGGGGAGGCAGCCCGAGCAGTCCTCAGTCGTCCAGGACGCCGCGCAGTCGCGGCCTGTGGCGCCGGCTGAGGCCCTCGCACCTGCTGGGCCGGAAGGCGGCGTTGAGATGCGCCCTGTGGAGAGGAAAGGCCCGGCGGCCCCCAGGATGGCGCCAGGGGCTGCACCTTCCACTTCGGCAGCGGGCTACGGTGATCGTAGCTCAGCACCGAGGGCCAAGACGCTGTCGGCGCCTGTTGGGGCTCTAGGCTTGGCGGGCCCAGACGGGTCACAGGCCTGGACGGTATCCGATGATTTCTGGCAGATCCGCGTGGACGTTCCGGAGAAGCTTGTCGAGAAGACCGAGGGCAGCCTTGGACTGACGCTGCGCGGGCGCGCGGACCTAACAGGCGTACATGCGCACGTTGAGGACTGTGAGGGTGTTGCCTTGGGCCCCGCCATCCACGTCGCTGCGCTGCCACGCGGCAAGCAGATCGAGGCTTCGTTGCCTGTCCTTCCGCCCCAGCCCGGACGACTGGACATGGCGGTTGTGGTGGCTGCGGAGGAACCGCAGTGGCACACCGACATTCCCGTCAGCGTGTCGGTCGAGCCACGCCCCCGGGGCAATGCGGAGCGTCCCGTAGCGCTGGTCCTCCGTGAGGTGGCGCTCAAGACCGCGGCCACGGCGATCGGCCGGGCGGCAGGGATCGAGGTACAGGTACCCGACAACATGGCTGAGCTGGTCGTGGATGCGGACTTCGGGCAGCCCATCCCCGCAAAAGCCGCGCTGGAGGTACTGGCCGAGCAGGTGGATGCTGAGCTCGTAGCTACCGATCAGGGCTTCCGGTTCACCAAGGATGAGAGAGATGACAAGGGCTAGACCTTGGTTGGCTCTCGGCCTGTTGTGCGCCTTTGGCTCAGCTTCCTTCGCCTGTATAGTCATCCCGTCGCCACCGCCACCTCGCCCGCACCCTGTGCCCCCGGGCCCAGCCTATCTCGATGTGCGCGAGCAACACATCACGTTGAGCATTGAGCACCCAGTCGTCCGCACCAAGGTCGACACCACACTGTATAACCCGCACCGCAGCGCTGTGGAAGGCACCTTTGTTTTCCCACTGCCGGGCAAGGCCTCGGTCACTAAGTTCACCTTCACGATGAACAACAAGCCAGTGGCAGGCGAAATCCTCCCGGCGGAGAAGGCCCGCGATGTCTACCTCGACATCGTGCGCCAGATGCGCGATCCAGCCCTGCTCGAATACTCCGACGGCGGCATGTTTACGGCGCGGCTGTTCCCGGTGCCGCCCGGCGAGACGAGCAACATTAGCCTGGAGGTTCTTCAGACGCTGCAGGTTGACAACAATTTGGTTCGATATTCCCACAACGTCCGCGTGGGGCGCAGCGAACCGCCTGCCAAGGGCAAGCTGGTGATCGAGGGGCGTATCCACAGCCAGGTGCCGGTCAAATCGGTGTTCTCGCCTACCCACGACATGGATGTAAGCCGCACGGATGACCACACCGTAAAGTTCTCCTGCGAACTGTCAGACCGTCCCTACGACCGCGATTTTGTGCTGTACTATGGGGTGGCGGCTACAGAGCTGGGCTTTCACGTCTTGACGAATCGCGCGCCCGGCGAGGATGGCTACTTTCTGCTACTTGCGACGCCCGAGGTGGGCCGTACGGAACAGCCACCTTCCAAGGACATCGTGTTCGTGATAGATACTTCGGGCAGCATGCAAGGCGAGAAGATCGACCAGGCGCGGCGAGCCTTGGAGTACTCCGTGGACACGCTTCGCCCGGATGACAGATTCGCCCTGGTTTCCTTCGCGACGGCTACACGAAGCCTTGATGACAAACTTCTCCCAGCGACGAAAGACAATCTTGCACGGGCTAAGAGATTCATTGCTGACCTAGAGGCCGTGGGCGGAACAGCGCTAAACGAGGCGCTGGTCACTGCCTGCTCTCTGGCTGGCGGCACTGGTGACCGGCCGAGCTATGTGCTTCTCTTCACCGACGGGCGCCCCACTGTGGGCGAGCGCGACGAGGCCAGGATCGTCAA
>JAKORR010000916.1 GCA_029777735.1 Armatimonadota bacterium
AGGCGCCAGTGCTGCCCGAAGGCCCACAGCGTCTGGCCCCAGCCGTCTAACTGAGGCGGCTGGTAGATGATGCCGTCCTTCTGCTGGTGCTTGAGGAAGTATGGGAGACACTGCTCGGACCAGGCGTGACGCCCTGCGAAGTCAAAGGCCGCACAGATGTAGGCCCCGTCGCGCACCCAAAAGCCATCGTATTGGAACTCGTTTACCTTGCAGATGTAGTCGTCGCCAACTTTGTCCCGCGCGATGCTGTCGTACATGATGCTCGACAGATAGGTGTCCACAACCTTGGCCTCGGGCAGCTCAATCTGCAAGCCTTCTGCTAGGTATTCGCGCCACCACCGCTCCGTCCGCCTCAGGTGGTCGTCGAAGCTCGCGTCGCGCATCGTGTCCAAGGCCGCCTTATCCGAGGCCGGGACCGGGTCGTAGGGCATCTTGAAGTCAAGTGACTGGGTCTCGCCCGGGCCGAGCGACAGCTCATAGCGCACCATACACACGGGCACAGTAGGGCTGATACCGGCCTCGCGGGCGGTCACTGGGCCCTTACCTTCCCGGTCTGGGAGGATCAAGTATTTGGGCTCAGGTCTACTCGGGAAGAGATAGACAACTTGGTCGTCGCGCAGGGCACAAAAGGTACGCAGCGAATAGGTGGCCTGCAGCAAGTTGCAGGGACGCTTCATCCGTACACAGCAGCGCGGACCCTCGGCCCTTATGGCGACCGCGAAGATGGCTGTCGCAGGTCCATCCCCCGTCGGCGTCATGCTCACGCGCACGAAGTTGACCAGATTGCTCTCGGGTGCTCCATCCAGCGTAGCGCCGAATATCGTCACCTGATAGTCCACGCCGTCGCGGACTACCGAGTAGCTGACGATAGGCAGGTGGTTGTCCTGTAGTGTGTGGATGCGCTGGCGCAAGGGTTCCAGGTGGGGTCCGGCGAAGAAGATGAGCTGCTGCGTGCCAGTGTAGAGCCAGCCCTCAGGCGTGACCTGTGTGCCCTCCAGCCCGTCCGCCACACCTAGGACGGTGCTAGGACGGCTGAAGTACGAGAAGGGACCGGGACCGTCGTCGATGGCGGGATCAAGGGGAGCGGACCAAGCCACCAGTGTCGCCACACTAAGGATAAGGATCAAGACAACAACAGGCCAACCAAGTCTCATGACCTTCGCCTCCTGGCGTGGGATTCCACACCGCGAAGGCCGCGCCTTCCACAATGCAGTCCAAGCGGGGTAAAATCCAGCGGCGATCACTATGGAGCACAAATCAGAATCCCAGGGTAAACCCTCAGTAGCAGCGATCGTGCTGGCCGCTGGAGCCGGTACCCGCATGACCGACCGGAGTCGGGCCAAGGTATGCCACGAGGTAGCGCCCGGCAGAAGTGCTATCAGTTTCGTGCTTGATCAGCTTGCGGCCGCGGGCGTCGAGGTGATGTCGGTGGTGGTGGGAGCGCGAGCCGAGGAAGTAAAAGCAGAAGTGACGGCACGACGCCCAGGGACCCTTTTCGCCTTCCAGCCTCAGCAGTTGGGCACCGGCCACGCGACCTGGTGCGGAGCCGAACCGTTGCTGGCTGCGGGTGCTATGAAGACCTTCCTGGTAGCCATGGGCGACAAGATGATGACCCGAGGAGTGGCAGCGAAGCTACTCCAGAGGCACTTCGAAGCGAGCGCTGACCTCACCTTCGCGGCGAGTCTGTGCTCCAGCGACAATGAGCAGGGCCGCGTGGTGCTCGACGATGAGGGCCGGCCCCTGGGGATAGTCGAAGTGGCGGACCTGGTGGCCGTGCGGGCCTGGCGGGCGCTGGAGGCCGCCTACGTCGAGCAGGACCCCTTGCCCTCCTGGCGGGTGTGGGAGATCGTGGAAGCAGTCTTGCCAGCCTCGCGCAAGGTACCCCCGGTCCTCAAGCCTCTTCTAGCTGCTGCCGGTGAGGCACCCGAGCTGACGCTACGGCGAACGCGCGAACTGGCGCCCCAGGCTCGGTCAACCGTGGCCCTCGGCAAGGCCCATGTCGACCCCGACTGGATTGAGAGCCGTGCGCCCCTGGTGAACGAAGCCCTGTACGTCTTCTCACGTGAGGCGCTGCGGTGTGCACTGGGTTGCCTCGCTCCCGACAACGCGCAGGGCGAGGTGTATCTGACCGACGCCGTGGCCTTGCTGAGGTCCCGGCCCGAGGGTTTCCGCCTTCAGGTGTGTGAGGTCGGCCCTGACGAACTAGCCAGCTTTAACACCCAGGAGGAGCTGGAGGCGGTGCGGACGCGGGTGGCAAGCTGGCTCGTCGCCGGCGAGGCTTGAAACCGAACCGAAACCAATTTGGGCCCCCAACAAGGAGAAATACCTGAGGGGAAGAAGCGGCCGTTGCCCTCGGCCTCGATCTGATGCACGCGGGGGAAAGAGGCCCAGATGCCTTCTATAAGTCTCGGGCTCATCTGACTCTGAATCAAGGCCGTTCGGTGCGCTACCCGAGGTCGGACCTAGGATAGCATGACAGGTGCGGGAGGGACAACCTTGTGAGCGCGAGTTGCATAGCAGCTTTTGCTTTGGCCTTGTGTGGGCAGGCGAAGATCACGGGCTTCACTTACTCCTGCCCCGCACCCTTCCTCGGTCCTCAGTACGTCGACACGACAGGCAACAGGCTCTCGGATGGGAAGATCGGCCGCAACGAGACAGTCATCTACCAGCACGCCGGCAATCCTGTGATATCAGTGAATCTCCCGGGCCCTTGCCGCGTAGACCGCGTTGTTGCCCACTGTCACCGGCACAACGACAACTATAAGTGCAGCACGGTGCGGCTGTATGCCCAGGCGGGCGGGCTGTGGGTGCAAGTCGACGAGAAGCCAGGCTTCTTGGAGACCTTTGCCCCACAGCATGCTGACGTTGACATCGAGTTGGAGGCGAAAGGCATGACCACCGAGGCCCTCCGGGTAGTATTCCTCGCCGCAAGCATCCTGTCTATCTCGGAGCTAGAAGTGTTGGGAGCGCCCGTGGCGAGCCAGGCCCAGCAGGCACCTACCGCCTGGGCTCAGACGGCGCCACCCGCGCAGGCCGCCGTCCGTGAACTCGACGGTGACGGTGACGGCAAGCTCGACCTGGCGCTGGAGAACCCGTGGCTGCGCCTCCTGGTCTCACCCGCGCGAGGCGGCGTAGTTCGGTCGCTCATCTACAACCCAGTCTCCACGGATCTGGTCTGCGCTGAGGGATCGAACTTCGGCTTGTTGCGCGAACAGCTCTGGAAGCTCCAGTACTTTCTCGCCGACAACCCCTGCACAGTCGAACGAGGAACCTCCAAGGGCAGCGCGTGGATCGAAACGCACATCACCGGTGCCGGTGGGATGATGGCCTTTACCCACACGCGCAAACGCATCACGCTCTACGACAGCAGTTCCGTGGCGGAGGTCCAGTGGAACCTGACCAACGACCCGTCCTCGATGACGGAATACGAGTACGGGTTGTGGATGCACAACTGGACAGGCATACCTGGGGCCGAAACGCGCTACTTTGTGCCCACCGTGGAGGGTGTCCAGGAGTTCGTGTTACGTCCGGGCGAGATCAAGGAGCAGGTGGACTTGTGGTATCGCGAGCCGGCGCGGGGATGGATAGGCCTCGTGGGTGAGCCCCCGGGCCAGGAAGGAGCCACAGTCGGGTTGGCCCTCCTGGTACCCTATGAGAACCTAGCCTGTTTCTACCACTGGGCGGGGCTATCGTCCTGGGCGGCGACGGTCGAGTGGCGACACGGACTTGTCAAGCTTGCGGCGGGCGAATCCTTCAAGACGCGTTATCTCCTGGTGCCCTTCTCAGGACTGACGCGGGTCGACGGTGTCTGCGCGCTCACGGCGCCGGAGGCACCGGGCGCACCAGCCGCTGTGGTGGGGTCGGTTGACGCCCAGAGGAAGGACGGCAGGTTGAGTGCCCAGGTGACGGTTTTCGCCACACCCGGGGCACCCAGGGCCAGCGCAGTCGCTGCCTCGCGCACGTACCCCGAAGGGCAGACCCAAGAGCTAGCACACAAGGACCTGAAGCCCGGTGAGACGACGGAGGTCTTTGCCGGTGACATCCCGGGAACCTCGGAGCAACCGGTACTCGTGTCCTGCCGGATTCTGATGGGCGAGACGGTCGTGGACGAATTCGAGCGGCTCTTTACTCCAAACGGCACCCGCGTGGCCTATCGGTTGGAGCCGCGCGAGAAGCGCGCCGCACGTGTCGAGAGCGAGCAGACCGAGGTGCTACCCAGACACGACTTACAGCGCAGCGTGGTCACTCCCCATGTCCCCTGGGCCCGCCCGTTGGCGGGCGGGCCGATCCAGGCGTTGGTGTTGTGCGATGATGAGAATGCCCGCGAAGTCGTCGAACTGGCCCAACGCCTTGATGTAGACTTCACGTACATCAAGTTCAGGACAAACCGCGAGACCGAATGGATCTACCAAGGCGACAGAACGGTGCCCACTCTGGAGATGGCACAGCGGCGGCTACTAGAGGCCTTGGAGAAGCCTTTTGACGTGGCGCTGATTGCAGGCTTTGACTGGCAGGTCCACTTCACGCCCGAGATTCGCTCCAGGCTGGCGGAGAAGGTACAGGCCGGAATGGGCCTAGTGGCGATCGAACCTTGCGGTGTTCCGTCCGACGACCCTTTGGTGGATGTCCTGGGCGTATCGGAGCAAGACCGCCCGCTGGGCAGATTCTTCACGTGGAAGTGCAGCGATCGGAGCGAAATCGGCCGGGGCCTACCTTGGCCCTGGGAAGGGAAGGAGACCTTCAGCGGCCTAATGCCCAGGACGCGGCGGATGGAGTACTCCAGATGGCCAAGCGGCACGGTCGCCGCCTTCTACGAGGAGGACGGCAAGCCGCTGCTGTGCCTGAACGAGGTCGGCAGGGGCCGCGTGGTTACGGCAACCTACGACGTGCTCACACACGCGATGAGCTACCGCGGCTTCTCAGGGCTGACACCCATTATCAGCTATCGCGGTAAGCTGCTGCTGGACGAGTATGAGCAGATGACCTGGCCCTACTGGGAGCACTGGTGGGTGCTGTTGACACACACGACGGTCTGGGCTGCGCGCAGGGAGGCTCCTGTGCAAATCGCAGAGCCAAGGGCCGAGATCAACGGCGAGGGGCAAGTGGTGGTGCATCTGAAGGCCGTCGGCGAAGCGAGGGCGCCGATCTTCGCCACCTTGCAATTGATCGACAGGTATGGCGCCGTGACCACGACCGGCGCCCAGGCCAACACGCCCCAGGCACGGGCGCTGCAGCAGGGCCTCTGGAATCCCGAGCTGTTCCGCGGCGCTGAATCGCCCGATGACCTGAGCTACCTGTCCTTTGGGACCCAGGACGTGGCGGTTGGCGCCGATGGAGAGGTCAGCGTGCGGATAGGGCGGGCCCGAGCGGGCTGGAACTTCGTGCGAGTGGTCCTGCGAGACGCTGCGACCAGGGCCGCGCTAGACTGGGCCGTGATCCCGGTGCAGTTCTCCACACCGCCCCTGGCCATCAAGTCGCTGGAAGTGGACCGCGACCCGGTGACCGACTGCCAGATGCTGGTGGATCAGAGCCAGCCCTGGGCGCGGGCCTTTATTCCCGAAAAACCTCTGCTGCTGACCGTTCAGCACGCAGGAGTGCTTCCCTTAGAGCCCGACTGGCGGTTGCGGGCCGAGCTGTACGACAACCACGGGCGGTTGCTGTTCGCCGAGGAGAAGCCCGTGGAGGAGCTTGCGGAGCCGCTGCAGTTCACCTGCGCGCCGACGGAACTGCGGAACATGGGCCTGGAGTGGCGTGCGACGCTGCTGCGCGGCGAAGGTGAGGCCACCCAGGTGCTGGACACGGCCCGCAGGCGCCTCATTGCGCAGCCCCCGCGGGTCTGGGATCGCTTCACCTTTACGTCCTGGGCCAGCAACTTCCTCACGCGGAGCTTCTGGCTACACCAGTACCTCGTGCCCTTCGTGGAGGAAGTGGGCGTGGATGTAGGCATGGATTCTGTCAGCGAGCTCGGCTCAGGCAAGGTGTATCGCAACAAGTGGCATAACATCGACCATTCGTACATAGGGTTGCTTGACTACCCCGGCCCAGGCATACCGGGCTTCCGCGACGCCAAGTTCGCCGAGAAGTCCGCCAAGTACCCGCAGACCAAGGACAAGGCGCTGCTGGTGCGCGAACCATGCCTCAACGACCCAGAGTACCGCTCGAAGCTATCCGACGCCCTGCGAGATCGTGTCCGCGAGGCCGCGAAGGTGGGTTTGTCCTACGACTACTGCATGGGCGATGAGATGTCGCTGACGCACTACACGCAATACTACGACTACTGCTTCTCGGACTACACATTGGCCGCCTTCCGCGAGTGGCTCAAACATGAGTATCCTGGTGTGGAGGACTTGAACCGCGCGTGGGGCACCGACTATGCCTCGTGGGACCAGGTCATGCCCATGACCCTCGACGAGGTGCGCGGTCGTGCGAACGCGGCGCCGTGGGCTGAGTTTCGCACCTTCATGAACGACAATCTGGCCGACTTCTATGCCTTCGTGCAGAAGACGATCCGCGAGGTGGACCTCGAGGCCAAGTGCGGGCTGTCAGGTACCCAAGAGCCCAAGCCAGGCAATGGCATGGACTGGTGGAAGCTGTCACGGGCCTTCAGCTATTACCATTCCTACAACACGGGCTGGAGCAACGAGATGCGGCGGAGCTTTGCGGCCGAAACTGGTGTGAGACAGACGCCTTACTACGCTGGCTACTGGCAGGGCGGACGGCGGCTCGAGTACAACATGATGTGGTGCTTATTGCACGACACCAAGGGGATCTCCTGCTGGACCACACCGCTGCTCGTGTACCCTGATTTTACGCTGACTGAGGCAGGCGAAGACACCAGGCGGCTCGTGCATGAGCTGCGCGACGGTCTGTGGGACGCCGTGCGGGCTGGCCGACGATTGCAGGACGGCATTGCTCTTCGCTACTCCCAGCCATCGATCAACGCGGCCCTGCTGCTCGACCACGACAGTCACATCGTGCAGGTACGCGACGCGTGGGTAAAGCTGCTAGAGGACCTAGGGCTACAGTACGACTTCGTGGCCTACAAGCAGGTTGAGGCGGGCGCCTTGACCAGAACACCGGGCTGCTACCGGGTGTTCATCCTTCCCGAAAGCATCGCCCTTTCAGCAAGGGAAGTGGACGAGATACGCAGGTTCGTCACTGCCGGCGGCACGGTGATAGCCGACGGGTGGTGTGGGCTGATGGACGAGCGCTGTGTCCGGCATGAGCGCCCAGCGCTGGACGAGGTGTTCGGCGTGAGCCGAGGCGAGGAGGTGGCCCTAGGCGAAAGCGTCAAGGTCTCGGCGCGTGTGGCTGGCAAAGAGACAGTCCTGCGGATTCGCCCCGCCGAGACGGGCGTGCGGACCACAGGCATACCCTTCGGCGACAGTGGGGGCGTGCCTGCATTGGTGTCGTCAAAGATGGGCAAGGGCCAGACCTGGTACCTCAACCTGGACCTTTCGTCCTGGCCAGTGGACAGACAGACCAGGTCGCCCAACGAGCAAGGCTTGCGCGACGTGGTTGGGAATGTGCTGGCGTCGGCCGGAGTTAGGCCACCGCTGCGCGTGACGTGCGCTTCAGGCAAACCGGCGCACGTCGAGGTGGTGCGTTATGAGCTGGGTGGTTCGGGTGCGGGTCGCGACGTGGTTGTAGGCCTCCTGCGCAATTGGGATCAGGAGGGCAACGACATTATTACAGCCTCCTGGGGCACCGAGCGGCACGTCTATGACCTCAGAGCACACAAGTACCTGGGAAAGCTAGGCTCAGTGACGACACCTATGGCTGCTGGCGAGTGCCGACTGCTGTTCCTCACCGTGACTGAGATCAATGCCCCCATCCTCGTACTCGAACCCGCAAAGGTTCTGCCCGGCGGGACAGTGCGCGCTATCGTCAGGTCTGGTAACTCAGGGGCTGCACCCCATCTTGCGCGACTGGAAGTGATCGGCCCTGCCGGCGTGCCAGTGCCTGACTACGCCCGAAGCTTGAGGCTACAGGGGCAGCCCATCGACGTGAATTTCCGCCTGGCGCTGAACGACCCAAAGGGGCGGTGGCTGGTGCGTGTGACCGACCTGGCCAGTGGCCAGACAGCTCAACAGGCTTTTACGGTGGGACCTTGAGCGACAGGAGAGAGCGGTGCAGAGGATCCTCAAGGGGAAGGGTGAGGGGGCTTTCATTGACATGACTGATTTGCGCAGCCTATAATGCCCATATCCTGGGGGGTCTGAGCCCTAAAAGGAAGATCGAGCAAATGCTGCACGCGCGCAAGTGGCAAAGTCTGATGGCGGGCGTAGCTATTGTGTTTTGCGCAGTGGGGTGGGCCCAGGAGGAACAGCCTGCCGACCCCTTCGTTCAAGGGGTCGACCTCGTCAGGAGCGGGCGGTACGAAGAGGCGGAGCAACTTCTCCAGCAGGTTGTCGAGGCATCCCCAGACAACGAGCCAGCCTGGTACTACCTGGGGGTTGCCCGCTTCCGGCGTGGGAACAACACCGGCGCCTTGGAAGCCTTCGTGAAGGCTCGCGATCTCGCCCCCGGCCGGCCTGGCCCGACTTTCTTCATAGGACAGGTCTATGAGCGTCAGGGTGCCTA